>NZ_JBNPYB010000005.1:0-281815 GCF_050432985.1 Pantoea sp. AN62
ACGAAAGCAGGTATACCTGAAAGCGTGCGTATTGCCTGAAAACACAACCCGCTACGGGGGAGACTTACCCGAAATCTGATTTATTCAACAAAGCCATCACAAACTGGGATATTTTTCTAGAAAGCCTTTTCCCGAAATTTACAACCTTTATAGGTCAGGATGGATTGATTACTGGCAGGAGCCACGGTATTGCCGAAATATATAAAATACATGGTTGCTGCACTGAGCCTAACTCATTGATTTTAACATCAAGTGACTATGATAAATATAGAAAGAAAAACCCTTACCTATCATCTAAGTTACTAACTATGTTTATAGAGAGGCCTGTTATTTTCTTAGGCTACTCTTTAACAGATGAACATATAGCTGAAATCCTGGAAGATATAGTGAGTTGTTTTCCTGATGCCAGTTTGGATTTTTTACAGAATAAATTATTGTTTGTTGAATGGAAACCTGAACTTGGAGAGGCTGACATTAGTGACTCTGTTATTCATAAAAAAATACCAGTAAAATATGTTCAGGCACCATCTTATAAAGAAATATTTGAGGTTCTGAGTGAAACTAAAAAAAGAATTCCAGCTCATTTATTCCGAATGATAAAAGATGAACTTTATGAGTTAGTCTTAACTGATGATCCGAAAGGAAAATTATATGTGAGAGATTCAGAGAAAATTGAAGAAGGGGTCAGTACAACGGAGTTTGTTGTTGGGTATGGTGCCATTTCGATGGTGAAAAGATCAGAATCGATGGCAGCAAAAGGATTAGTTGGTTTGGAACGAGCGGATCTAATTCGAGAAGTTGTTTTTGAAAATGGGTATTATGATTGGGAGCGTGTTGTTAATTCCGTGCTACCAAACATATGTAAAGGTAATGCACGTATTCCAGTTTTTCATTTTTTAAAAAAGGCTGAAATGATAGATTCTGATGGATGTATCAGAGATGACACAACTCTTTCAGGCGGCGTTTTGTCAAGATTCGACATTGCTCCTGAGAATTTTCAGTCCCAAGGGTGGGATAAACGACGTTCTGACAGCATTCCTGAAGTCAGAGTGGGAGTCAATGAATTATACCTCGCTTACGACTTCAATTTCTTTTTAAGAATGATGCCCTATATGGAACCGGGTTTAATCAAGCGTGACATGGATGAACTACTTAAAATACTGAAAAAACATATTGATGAAGCAATGAGCATCCAGACTCTATCAAGTAATTTTTGTAGGCTGGTCTGTCTGTATGATTTTATAAAGAATAGCAATAGATTTTAAAGATTAAGGTTTCACTGAATAAGTGAAACCTTCGACTTCTTGATTATGATAGATTTTTACTTTAAAAGTATTTTTTACTTAATGATGACAATAATGTCTCCAAATCACTATGGTTTATTTTTTTCTTAATGCTATCGACTTTTAATTTTACCTTCATAAAAGAAGTTAGTGCATTTGCTGAGGGAATGTTTATTTTAATCTTTCCAACTATATCTTTATTCAGATTGGCCATTGTAACTCCACGAGACTCTTTCTTTAAAAAATTCTTAATCGCCTCGCTAGATAAATATTCGTTCAAATAAAAAGAAAGTATTTCATTGGGCGTATTTAATCTAATAAAAAGGCTGCCTGTGCCACAGAACCATCCATCCTCTTTATCATTAATCAGTGCGCAACGCCCCATTTCCCCTCTTCGGCCCATTATAATGTCACCTTTTTTTAAATGATGTTCTTTTAGTTTGTCATATTTATGACGTTCTACGCACAGTTTAAAATTGGGAATAATAATGCCATTCTTAATATTTGTGGGGTTAATTAGTGGTATCCCATTTTCAATATAATCTTCCTTATGAAGCTGAGTTCCAAATGGTCCCGTTTGGATAAGTGCTATGTCTTTTAACTCTTTCTGTTCCCAACCATTTAATAAAAAACTTTGACTGTTAAATGTTTTTTGAAACATAGTATGTAAAAAATCATCAGCTAGTTTGATTGCTTGTTCACGTTTTTGGCGTATACCAGCTGCTTTATCAAGGATAGCAACTATACGTCTCTGATTATTTAAGGATGGTAGAGGTATAAGCAATTCTTTAAATCTTTCAAGATTTAAATTCGATATGTTAGTCGTTTTTTGTCCACAATTTCTTATTTTTACTTGAGTGTGTTCAAGTGTCAGCCAATAGTATAAATATTTTGGAATGACTTTTTCTTTTTTTGCTCTAATTATTGATATAAAACCACCAGCAGTAGAGTTTGCCGGTAATTTTTCAATAAAACTAATTTTCCCAACAAGATCCCAACTATTCGCACTGGAAATAAGCATATCTTCAGAGCGTAAATATTGCTCATCCCGCTTGATAAAACTATCGGGAATGGCAATTAAATTCGAAATATCTAACCCGCTTCTTTGTACGTTTTTTGTCCTCATGACAATGGTTGAGCCTTCACTCAATGGCTCAACCTGATCATTTGGCTTAAACGTTATTCCTCGAATGATCGATACAACATCTCCTAACTTTACCATCGGCCAACTCACAGCATCCCCTCCAGCTCATCCAGATCCGCCAGAATCTCTTTTTCCAGATCTTTTAACCGCTTCAGTATCACATTCGGATCTTCATACTCCTCCGCCTGATACACCACTTCTTTATAACGATTGATAGAGAGGTCGTATTTCTGCGCCGCAATATCCGCTTTCGGTACTACAAACGCCGACTGAGTGCGGTCTTTAAAATCAACGCCAGCATCAATCCCTTCCGGTTGCTGCTGCTGCTGTTTCAGCAACGAGGCGAACTTCTCGCCCATAAAGTTATCAACCGGCAGCCCACGCAATGTACGGTAATGCTTCCAGCTTGCCAGTAGATGCGGCAGATCGTTGTCTTTTATCGGGTTACGCTTATCATCCAGACTGTAACCGTCATTCCGCAGGTCGTAGAACCAGACCTCATCCGTCTGGCCGCCTTTGGTGAAGATCAGGATCGCCGTCGCCACGCCAGCGTAAGGTTTAAACACGCCGGAAGGCAGGTTGATCACCGCTTCCAGTTGGTTATCTTCCACTAGCGTCTGACGCAGTGACTGGTGCGCTTTACTGGAGCCAAATAGTACGCCCTGCGGCACGATAGTGGCGCTGCGTCCACCCACTTTCAGCATTTGTAGAATACGCGCCAGGAACAGCAGCTCAGTTTTTTTGGTTTTCACCATTGCCGACAGCGTGGCGTCGATATCTTCCTCGTCCAGTGAACCGGTAAACGGCGGGTTTGCCAGGATCAGGTTGAAGGCGTTTTTACTGGCCTGCGGGAAGTTGGTACTGAAACTCTGGCTCATTGTGTCCTGATAATGAATATCCGGCTCTTCTACGCCGTGCATAATCAGGTTCATGGCGGCGATACGCAGCATAGTGGTATCAAAGTCGTAACCGTGGAACATGTTGTTATCCACATGGTCACGCCACGGCGTCAGCAGATCGCCTGTAAAGATTTTTTGCTCTTCCAATTCGCCGCGTTCATTGGGGCCAATTTCGGTATGAATGGACTCCAGAGAACTGTACTTCTCCAGCAAATATTCATAGCTGGTCGCCAGAAAACCACCGGTACCACAGGCCGGATCGCAGATCGTTTCGCCGCGCGCCGGGTTTGGCTCCATCATTTCAACCATTGTGCGGATAATGTGGCGTGGCGTGCGGAACTGACCGTTGATCCCGGCGGTGGTCAGCTTGCTTAACAGGTATTCGTAGAGATCGCCTTTGGTGTCGCCACGATCCAGCGGCAGGTTTTTGATCACCTCCACGGCTTTGGTCAGCAGTGACGGTTTAACAATCTCCAGGCGAGCATCTTTCATAAAGTTGCCCAGCAGTGTCACTTTCGTACCTTCAGCTTGCCCAAGCTGACGGAAATGCTGGAATACGCCGTCGCGCACTACTTCCATCATTTCGTCCGAGCCAAGGTTGCTGTAGTGGCTGAAACGGAACTCCTGCTGTTCTGGCGTAAAACGCGGTTTAAAATCAATACCCGCGATTTGTTTACGCTTCTCGTCCCGTTGTTCCTGGGTATCCAGCATCCGGGAGTACATCAGGTAAGTGATTTGTTCGATTACGGTCAGCGGGTTAGTGATGCCGCCTACCCAGAAATCTTCCCATAGTCCGTCGATTTTACTTTTTAAGTCACCGGTAATCATTGTTAGCGTTTATATCCTGTTTTAAATACAAAAGCCCCGCTGCCGGGGCTTGTCATGCGTGTATTATACCGTCGCTGCGTCGGTCACAACACCCAGCTCTTCGACTATCTTTTGCAAGCGGGCGATCTGCTCTATATCAGGGAACACGCCGGTAACGCCTTCGTTGTGGATATGCGTAAAAGGCTGTTCAAAGAGCTGCCGCATTTCAATGGTGCCGTAATCGCGAATGTGGTTTTTCAGCAATGACAGGAAGCGCAGTTGTTGGCTGGTCAGGCTGTTGTCAGCGGCAAACTGGGCAAAGCGCACTTCCACCGCGTCGCTGTCCATCCCGATGATGGTACGCAAAAGTTTATCCAGGCTAGCAGTTGCCTGCGGATAGAACTCTTTCAGCGCCCGAATATCAACGTTGGGGTTCTGGATCAGCACTAGCTTCGCCAGCTCATCCAGCTCGCTTTGCGTCACCGGCTCGCCGTTGCGGATTTTCTTCAGCACCTGATTTTGCTGGAATAGCGGCTCCAGCGCTCCCTGAACCTGCTGGCGATAGAGTATGAAATCAATCGAGCGGATATTGGTTTTACGGGTTTCCGTCTGGATCAGGTTTGCATCTTCGGTAATATCCACCTGTATTGAGCCAAATTTCGGCGTCGCATCTTTCTCCATCAGGTGCATGATGCCGCGCAGGTGAATGCGGATATCTTCCAGTTCTTCCAGACTGGCCTGCTTCCACCAGCCTAAATCACGAAGCTGATTAATTCGCTGCCCCTGCTGTTGCACCTGCGCCAGATGCGGCGGCAGAAGCTCCACTTTCTCGATGATGACCGGCCAGAGTGCATCCAGCTCTTCCGGGTTGGTATAACGGGCAGTTTGCGCCGCCAGAATATCCATATCAAAGCGTATGGCATCGCTTTGCCCGCGCACGTCCAGCCACTGCATCAGCGGGGCCAGAACAGATAGTAGATCCTGCTGTGTTTTCGGAGAAAGCTGGCGCAGCACCTTTTCATCACTGTACTGCGCTTTTTGCTGCCATTTTTCCTGTACGGCAATCGACTTTTCATCCAGTGCGTTGATTTGCTCGCGAAGCTGGTGAGCAACTAAATTCACCGCCTGTTTGTCGAATTTACGTTGTGCAGCGGCCCCTAGCATAACCCACGCTTCGAAGCGTTTTTGCGCCAGCGATTTTGTCGCTGTGACTTCGGCCTCTTCAGTATGCAGCTCATGATACTCAAAATTGCCCCAGTGATCGAAGATGCGGAATTTCTGTTTATCCAGCGGTTTGCCATTTTCATCGTTGCCGTATAGCCCCGAACAGAGGCGTGTACCACGGCCAATCATCTGCCAGAACTTCACTTTTGATTTGACCGGTTTGGCAAAGACCAGATTCACAATTTCCGGGACATCGATACCGGTATCGAGCATGTCAACAGAGATAGCGATGGTCAGCTCTTTGTTAGTACTTTCATCCAGCCCTTTAAAATCGTCAATCAGTTGCTCAGCACGGGGGTCGTAGTTGTCGATGACCTGACAGAAGCGTCCGGCAAACTGCGGGTACATGTCGTCGAACAATTCATTCAACAGCAGCGCGTGTTTGTGGTTACGGGCGAAAATGATGGTTTTACCTGGCAGCTGGCCGTCCCGATCTTTCCGGCCATTTTCCATCAGGTTACGCAGGATATAGCGGTTGGTGTCTTTGTTGTAGATCGCATCATCCAGCGCCTTGCCATCAAATTCCAGCGTATTGGGATCGATACCCTGTTCTTCCAGCTCACGGATTTGTGCGTCGCTTAATTTCTCCCGTTTGATGCCTTCGCGCAGGAATTCAGTGGTGTGCGTGACAACCTCATAGGGAACCAGATTGTTATCGGCGATGGCATCTTCCAGGCTGTAGTTGGCGGTAGGGATACGTCCTTCACAACCAAACAGGCCGAAAGTGGTTTTACTCACCATGTCGATCGGCGTGGCCGTCAGGCCAATCTGGAGGGCATCAAAATACTTAAATAGATCGCCGTAGACGTTGTAGATAGAGCGGTGGGATTCATCGGCGATGATCAGATCGAAATAACCAACATCAAAATGGTCCATGATTTTCATCATACCGGGATAGGTGGCGATGTAGATTCTGGCATTCTGCCTGTCTGCTTTCTTCGATTTCCCGACCACATACAGTGGCTCATTGGTGAATTGATTAAAGGCATTTGCCGCCTGTTTACGTAGCTCTTTGCGGTCACAAAGAAACAGGACGCGTTTTACCCAGCGGGCATCAATCATCAGTTTGCTTAGCGCAATTGCCACGCGGGTTTTGCCTGTACCAGTCGCCTGAACAATTAACGATTGTCGGTACTTATTGGTAAACCGCTCACTGACACGTGCAATGGTTTCAAGCTGATATAAACGTCCGGCAACGGCCTTACCTTCGTTGTCTTTTACGTGCGGCATACTGTTCAGTGGCAGACGGGTTTCACGCTGCTGAATAAGATATTGCAGGCTTTCCTTGCTGTAGAAGCCAAATACCCGACGCGGAGGATAACCATGAGTTTTATGGTCGTCCCACAGCCAGATATCGTAGCCGTTGGTGTAGAAGATGACCGGGCGCTGACCATATTCTTTTTCCAGCCAGTCTGCATACAACCGGGCCTGAATTCGTCCTTGTTCGGCATTGACGCTGGTTTTTTTGGCTTCCACCACCGCCAGCGGTTTGTGCGACTCATCCCACAAGACATAGTCCGCATAACCGTCACCGGTCGCAGTAGGCTGCTCTTTAACTGGATGTTCCTGTGTAACCTGATCGGTATTGTTAAGCTCTTCCCCTACATTCCAGTCAGCAGCAAGCAGGCGGGAGTCAATCAGGCGGCGGCGGGTTTCCGCTTCATCAATAGAGAGGATATCAGCAACATGCTGGTTACGCGCCCTGGCTTCATTCAGCCGCTGAGTGAGGTGTTCAGCCTTTTCCTGCTCTTGCTGTAGTGCGCGTTGTAACGCCAGTTCGCGCTCACGGCTTTCATCCTGAGCCCTGATTGCATCTTCCAGACGTTTTTCATCTGCACGACCTGAAGATTGCGTTAATGGAGGAAGAGAAAATTTGGGGCAGTTATCAACATTACCGTGGGCATAACGAACATACAGCCAAACTCCCAGTAAATACGCTTCCTTTAACAGCCAGTAAGTATCTTTAGCTTTGATACGTCCGCCGTGCGCGGCGCGGTTACCGTGTATACGCAGTGCATCCATTTTCATGATGATGGCTTCCGGCATCATGCTGGTAAACACATCGGCGTTCATTAAATCGTACAGATTCGCTTTGATGCCTTCGGGCAGCCGTTCCTGACGGTATAACCAACGCACCATCAATTCGGTGTAGTTGCGCAGCTTGACCAGACAGCTTTCCGGATCGGAGTGAACATAGCGTTCCGCCATACACGCGAGTTCTGCCAGTTCCGGCCACTGGCTGCGCAACATTTCAAAATTGAGAGACTGCTCCATCAATCATCGCCTTATGTCGTGGATATAACAGCATTTCTGGAAAGAATATCACACTAATTTGGCAGGCAAAGTGAGCTTGTACATCTTCAGAGCACTGAAGAATGAACACGTGGTGCGGGGCAGGTCAGTGTAACTACACAATCTCAAATTTGATTGTGGACGTATATCAATCTGGTAGATATGGTATTGCAGCAGCCATAAAGGAGATGCGTAATGGATACTGTCGAAGAGCTGAGAGGGGCGTATTTTTACAAAGGAATGTTCAATCTCACTGCTGGGGAACTTTTTTTCTTCGTGATTCTGGATGAGGCTCAGAAACAGCTTGGTGTGGAAGATGTAGCCACTTTAGCACTGATAATTTTAGGCCAACCGACTCAAACCACGCGTGCAAAACCAGCCGGAACAACCAAGGGAACTTCAATTTTGAGTGCAAACCTTCGTGTTTGGTTAAAGATTAGAGTACACCGCTGGCCAACACTCACTACCGAAAGCATAAAAAGATTGAGATTCAGTTACGTCAATAACCTGGGTGCTTTCGCTGGGCGCTGGATACCTATATTGGGTATAGTATTTATCATGAATGACGTGGCTCAAATCGCATGGAAAACGACCCACAGCTATAACCTGATTGCAAAGGGAGGTGACAAGTTATGGTAAAAGACACAATGGAAAGCGCTGTGTTGGAATGGTATGACAGGAATTATAATTCCAAACCTCTTTTTTCAAAAAATAAGCCTGAGCTAACGCTTGAGACCAGTCTATCGACAGGTAAGTTTCCCTGGGCCAGAGAAACTGGTGACGAAATAATGAATGACTATTTCGAGCGATTTAACGTTGATAACAGTGAATTTGATTTCCTTGCATACTGGCCTTATGAAAAAGGATTTCTGCCTAATTTCGTAAGGCCTAAATCCCAAAAGCTTCCTGACGTTGAACCGAAGCCCTTGACGATTTATATGCTCGTTGAATCAGCGAAAGCCGGACGGTGGCTTTTCAGCTAACCCATGCAAGCGCTGCTATCTCGTCCAGAAAGAGTTAGCGCAGTTAGGTTCTCACTCATCGGTCGGGAAATCTGCTAGTTGGCTACTCTTCAATCCTGGAGACCATCTGCCATTAGAAAATTGATTAAAATAAATCGGGGCACAAAAGGGGGCATTCTGAGTTGTTTATTATTATATTTTCATATAAAAAATAGGGTTGAAGCATTGTTTGAATTTGGTCTTCATGTCATCAGATGATTATATTATTATTCAATCGGTTAGGTGCAAGCCCCTATCTCTTTTGCATGTAAGAAATGACCTCAATTCTCACCAGAAATTGCCGCTGTAGTTAGTAGTGGTAGATCAAGGAATACTATTTCATAGCGCCGTTTAGTCCAAGCTTCAAACACGTAAAGTTTTCAACTTGAAAGCTATGACGCAGCCCACGTCTCTAAATCATCCCAAAACAGTTTGATCGCATGCATTTAAGCCCGATGTGCGGCGCAGCTATGCTCCTAAATAGGTTCATGGTGGTAATAAACGGGGAGCAGGTCAGCGGATATAGCGACCGGCGGCCTGATTAATCTCCCATTTTTTCACGTCGAAACCCTCCTTGCAGCCCAGCTGCCTTATTGCCTGACTGGAAACAAACGTTATCGTTGAAGTCAACGTTATACCACTTTGATGCAAGGTTAATGCGTTGGTATTCTTTTCCCTGACCGAAATGGCTTAGCGATATCATTTACGCAAGGAACATTATTAACAACTGAAAGCAGAATTATAAAGAGTTTCACCTACCTTCAGCACTGAATTATCAGGAACCATCAGGGTCTGTAGCACGGTGGCGAAATGGAAAGTCAGGCTGTAAACGAAATATTACTAACTGATGATTATGTCGAATATCAGAGGAAGATCATTGTCTTTTTATGAGCAGGCATTATGATAAATCACCCTCATCTTTAGAGTGATCAACGTAGAAGGAGCCAGATATGGCATTAAAAGGAAAATTTACTGTTAATGATGCAGATTACTCACCTTTACTAATATATGGGATAGGGACGTTTATGGCGTACTCAGGGAACAGGGAATATCGCAATCGTGCAGGATGCATTGCACTTCCTGACAATGGGCCAATACCTGATGGTTTATATCACATCGTTAAACGCCCAACCGGCGGCTGGAAAGGTATAATCGCAACTGACTTACACGATTTCTACTCATGGCCTACTTCAACGCCAGTTATCAAGTATGAATGGTTTGCTTTGTATCGTGATGATGGAAAGATAGATGACCATACGTGGGTTAATAACGTAGAGCGGGGGAATTTCAGACTTCATCCTCGCGGGCCTCTTGGTGTGTCTTTAGGCTGCATAACTTTGCAACACAGAACTGATTTCATAGCTATTCGACAAGCATTGCTCTCTACATCGCAAGTGAAATTAAGTAATGGGCTAATCTCGTCTGGAACAATTGAGGTGGTTTTAAATGGAAGCAAAACGTGTCCCAACGGGATTTAGAATCCTTATCGCAGTGTCCTTGTTCGTAATGACTTTTCTTGTGGTAAGGCCGTCAGATCCATCGACAGAAGGACAACAGCAGTTTTGGATAGGGTTAGCAAGGCTATTTAATCAACGCGATATCGAGGGTTTTGTGGGGATTGCACTATTAGTGATTTGTACAATGGTGACTCTCATAGGTTATCAAATTATAGTAAGAGTCATTGAGAAGAAACTTAACGCTAATAAATGAGTTTTTAAGGGAGGAATTAATGATAGATATGATGCGTCGATAGTATGCCGTGGGAAAACCTTAAAGGCTGGAATTAAAATGATACATTCCAGTCTGGAACAACGTCAGTTGTCATTCTGATGTATCTTTTTCTGGTTTCTGTTCAGGTCTTATCACTAATGGCCTTATAGCTGCGTTCGCTTAACGTATGGACTGCCTGAAAAATCGGCTATAACCCTGGCAGTAAACTCCATACGGAGATGTAAGCATGAGCATCAGAAGTGACCTGCTCCCCGTTGATTAGTACACCCCGATGTTAGTAATCCCTTCATAAGCCATATGAGGACAACCCTATGAAGAAGCGTTTTCCGACCAACAGATCATCAATATTCTCCGCGAGGCTGAAGCCGGGGTTTCTGCCCGGGAACTCTGCCGCAAGCACGCTATTTCAAACGCCACCTTCTACACCTGGCGCAAGAAGTCTGGCGGCATTGAAGTCCCTAAGGTGACGCGGCTTAAGTCGCTTGAAGAGGAGAACGCCCGACTCACGAAGCTGCTTGTCGAAACCATGCTTGATAAGGAGGCGCTTCAGGTAGCTCTCGGGCGAAAGTACTGACGACAGACCCGAAGGGGGACGTTGTGGTGTTGATGTGTGATGCGATCGGTCTATCGCAACGTCGTGCCTGCAGACTTACCGGTTTGTCTCTGTCGACCTGCCGTTATACTGCTCAGCGTCCATCTGTTGATGCTCATTTGTCAGGGCGTATTACTGAGCTGGCGCTTGAACGCCGTCGCTTTGGCTATCGGCGCATCTGGCAGTTACTGCGTTGGGAGTGCTTTCACGTCAATCACAAGCAGGTATATCGCCTTTTCTACGTTAACGGACGAAGCGTAAAACGCAGGCGACCGAACGGTTTCCGCTGCTCCGCCCGGATGCGCCCAATCTGACCTGGTCGATGGATTTTGTCATGGACGCACTGGCCACCGGTCGTAGGATCAAGTGCCTGACCTACGTGGATGATTTCACAAAGGAGTGTCTGACAATTACCGTGCCTTCGGGATTTCAGGCGCGCAGGTCACGCGTATTCTGGACAGCATTGCGCTGTTTCGTGGATATCCTGAGACGATAAGAACCGACCAGGGACCGCAATTTACCCGCCGCGCACTTGATCAATGGGCCTTTGAACATGGCGTGGAGCTGCGGCTTATCCAGCCGGGCAAGCCGACCCAAAACGGAATTATTGAGAGTTTTAACGGACGCGTTCGCGATGAATGCCTGAAGGAGCACTGGTTCAGCGATATTGTTCACGCCATGAAAACGATTAATAACTGGCGGCAGTATTATAACGAGTGCCGTCCACATTCGTCACTGAATTACCAGACGCCAACTGAATTTGCAGCGGGCTGGAGAAATAGGAAATTATAAGTTAATCAAACCGACATTACTAACTAATCGTTGTATCTAAGACTGGGGGCAGGTCACTATAATAAAATTTAGTAGCGTTACGTGCAGCCAGTACAGGTAAGAAATCCTCGCATAAAAAGTGCTGTCACTTATTTTATTGTGCACCTTGCTGGTGCGCCTTTTATTATTTATGCCAGGTAAACCTTACACATTATATTCAAATGATTTTATAAAGAGCTTATTTAAGGCTGTTTTTAGCTGGACTTTTCTTCTCTTTCCTGATGATATATACAGGTATCTAGCGCGGTGCGGATGTGCGCCAACACACCCGCACCGCTAATCACAATCACTATTTTAGGGAATAGTAATCATGACTGACGCCCATTCTATTGCACAACCGTCTGAATCAGAAGTCTCGCCAGCAAATAACCGTCAATTAACTGTTAGCTATGCAAGCCGCTATCCGGATTACAGCCGGATACCCGCCATCACCATGAAAGGACAATGGCTGGAAGCTGCTGGCTTTGCTACTGGCACAGCAGTAGACGTAAAGGTAATGCAAGGCTGTATTGTGATCACCGCCCGGCAGGAGAGCGAATTGATGCAGTCTCTGCGCCAGGTATGCAAGTTGTCGGCGCGGAAACAAAAGCAGGTGCAGGAGTTTATTCAGGTCATTGCCGGTAAACAGAAAATCGTCTGAATGAGTAACCGCTCCCGACATTGCATCGGGAGCGGTTAAATATCAGGACGCGATCACTTCCACCAATACATCAGTTGCCCGGCTTTATTCACTGTTGACCACATTTCCCTCCTTGCAGGACAGCGCCATATTGCCTGACCGGAAAGAAACGCTATCGTTGAAGTCAACGTTATACCACTTTGATGCAAATTTAATGCGCCAATAGCCCATTCCCTGATCAAAACGAATCTTTAATGTCTGACCAGATTTATCATCGGGATTAATGGGGTACATTTAATCTGTGAGGCTTATGGCACAGGATACCCTGAAATAGTTATCCAGCTTTAAATCGAAATGCTGAATCCCTTATTACACTCAGGCCTTAAACACCTGCGTCTGATGCCACTCAATAAACTGATCAGCAGGCCATAGTCCTTTATCTTTAGGCAGATGAAGTGTTTGCCCCTCAAGTGACCAGAAAAGCTGCTCCACCATCGGACTACGGTTGATTCCACCTGATATCTGAATCCTGAGATCTTCATCAATGCCGATGGCACCTTTGTCGAATGCAGAGTGGTGTACAGAGCAGAGCGCCAGCCCGTTATTAACTTCACAAGGTCCGCCATATTGCTTCCAGCGTATATGCGCAGCCTCCAGCCCAACCAAAGCTCCGTCCAGTCTTAAATCATACCCACAGATAGCACATTGCGAATGGTAAGCCCGTAAAATCATGTCACGAAAGCGAGGGTCGCGTGCTCTCATCAGCGTAATTAAATCGAAGCCCAGCAGTTCGGCCAGCTTTATCTGCAGGCTTTCCGGAAATCGCTCGGTCAGAATCTGCTGTGCCAGTTTATCGATTAGGGCTGGATTTTTTTGCAGAGTCTGGAAGCTGTCTTCATCAAACCCACCGGCAACCTGATTCTCGATTAATTCTCGTTTTGTCGGCTGGATGTTCCCTTTACGTGGTTTGCAACTCTCGCTGTTTTCCAGCGTCCAGAATCCATCAGTCCTTAAGCGCCAGAAAGGCATATTCGGGTAGTAATCCCGTCTTTTAGGGCCAAACTCGATCAGTAATCGGGTTAACGGTTCGTGAATCTCATTGCCGTAATCAAATAGCCGGGAATAGCCTTTCCTGTATTGAGATAAGACGTAGAGGAGCAAAAGAGGCTTGTGCGGGGCGCATTGGTCACCTTTGCGCCATACAGCAACATCGGAAATAGCGGCTTGCAGCGTTTTACCTGAGGTCATAATCGAGGGTAAGCAGTGAAAAATTATTGCGATCATGCTCTTAAAAACGAGGAGATTCAATGGGCGCACGTCAGTCACTCAGCGTGCTGCATATGTTCTCAACCGCGGCAGATTTACCAGTCATTCAGGTGCTAACCTGCTCCTCACAGAACCAGCTTTAAAAAACCCATTCCTCTCAGCATTTGAAACAGGTTCCAGATCTGACCATTGCGGGTTGCTTGCATCAGTAAAGGCAGGAGAATAACGGCATGAATCACGCCCGGACCCGGAG
This sequence comes from Pantoea sp. AN62, assembly GCF_050432985.1. Classification (NCBI taxonomy): domain Bacteria; kingdom Pseudomonadati; phylum Pseudomonadota; class Gammaproteobacteria; order Enterobacterales; family Erwiniaceae; genus Pantoea; species Pantoea sp. AN62. The sequence goes on from NZ_JBNPYB010000005.1 coordinate 13,943, forward strand.
CTCATTATGAACAGTACCGTCTATGACGCTTTCCGCTGCCTGGAGCTGCTCGCTTCAGCGAGCCGGCCGCAGGGCATTCGTGAAATGGGACGTGAACTGTCGCTCGACTCGGCCAAAATAACGCGCCTGATGAAAACGCTGCTGGCGCTGGATATGGTGCATCGCGATGCGCGGCGCAAATACAGCCTCGGCATCGGTATCCATCGTCTCTCGGCCTACGCTATCCACAACTCAGCGTTTTATAACGCGGTAATCGGCATTCTGGAAGAGAGCGGCGACCCGGCTATTTCTATTGTTATCGGCGTCCTGAGCGGCACCAATGTGGTCTACATCATCCATACACGCGGAGGAGAAAGTATTGCCCGTGCTATCGGGAATTATCAATCCTATCCGGTGCATGACTCGGTGATTGGCATCAAATTATTATCAGCGATGAGTGATGAGGAAATTATCAGTCAAATCGGTATTCATGATTATCGGCTGCTGAAAAATGATATTGAACAGGCACGCCGCCATCAGGTGTTCGCTAAAGCCTATGGTCAGCATGATTACCGACTGGCATGTAATATTCCCGGCATGCCAGCGGCCATCGCCTTATCCAATATTAACAGTGAAAAGATGGACGTTGGGATGTTAAGTTTGTACCTGATATCTGCCGCGAAAAAAATCAGTGGTGAACCACTGACTATGTTAAATCAATAATTTACAGCGCTTCGCCGTTTCGGCAACCGACTGCCCGGGCCTGTACAACGACGAACCTATCCCGACGCTGTCATAGTGAACCAGATAGTCAGCCGCATTATCGACCGTTATCCCGCCGACCGCTGAAAACCGTACCGGCTGAGAAAGCGGGCCTTTGATCAGTTGCGGATAATTAACCGGCAATGCGCAGGCCGGAAATATTTTCATCACCTCCACGCCCAGTCCGGCAGCAAGGAAAATTTCACTGGCGCTAAACACTCCGGCATACACCGTTAATCCCTGCTTTTTCGCTTCGGCTATCAGCTGCGGATCAAGATTGGGTGTGAGAATAAACCGGGCTCCGGCGGCCAGACTTTCATCGACCTGGCGGCGATTAACCACCGTTCCTGCGCCAATGTTCAGGTGAGGACCGAAGTGCTTAACCGCTGCCTGAATACTGGATTGCCAGTCAGGCGAGTTAGTGGTGATTTCTATCTGGCTGATGTCATTATCCAGCAGGCAGCGGATATGGTGATTAACCTCTTCCGGACGAATGCCGCGTAATATAGCGATAACCTGTGAGTTAATAGCCATGGCGGAACACCTCATTCAGTCCGGCTATCAGGGCGGTTTCCGCAGGCAGAAATTCTGCCTGCTGATTTAGCGCCTCACAGGCCAGCCGGTAATGCGCTAACAGGCTTTCACTGCCGATAAAACAGATCGTCTCCGGGTCAGTCGCCCCGGATAAAAGTTCATGGCCAATCAGTAACCCGGATAGCCATGCCGCTGCCGCCTCTGCCGCGAGGGCCTTAAGGATATAACGCCCCCGACAGCGGAAAAGCTCGCTAATCAAATCGGTTTGCTGATGCTGAATTCTCTGCGCCGTTTCAATACCGCTTAGAAAGGCTTGATGTGACCAGCATTGTTCAGGCAACCCCTTGCCCAGCACCGAGTGGTTAAGCAATAGCGCATACAGCTCACCGGTCATCAGCGTCTGTAATCGGGTCACCTGCTGCTGCTGACGATCGACTCGGAGCCACTTACTGTGGGTGCCGACAGCGGCAAAGTTCTGCGCAGCAGAGAGCATCAACCCGCCGGCCAGTTGCATCTCTTCTCCACGGCATATTTCATTCACCCGTCGGTCACAGATACCCGGGCGCAGACTCACCGGGTTTGGGATGATCCCCGGCAGCGGCTGGCCTTTACCGAAAAGCGCGCTGAAGCTAAGCGGTAAACTGAGATATCCCGCGTCAGCGAGGCCGATATTGCTGCCAATCATGCCGCACAATATAACTGGCAGCTGTTCATCATAAGCCTCGCCGAGCCGTAACAGTTGCTGCTGCAATATTAACGGCAAAGCATCGCGCTGGCATTTACCGACCCCGCAGTCCGCCTCGACCGTTTTGATCATCCTGCCATCTCGTACGCTCAGCGCCCGAAAATTACTGGTGCCCCAGTCGACCGCGATATAGTTCATGCCTGCCTCTCCAGTACCGCCAGCGGCAGCGCATCGGTCAGCTCCTTCAGCTCCAGACGGGTAATCTCATCCAGACTTTTTGCCGGTTCGCGGACGTAATCACTGCTAAAAATCCCTGCCCGGTGCAGCACGGTTTTATGAATAGCCACGCCGATACCGGGCTGGACACCGTAGCGAAGAAAGGGCAGGTAACGGTAAAAATGGCTCTGGGCTGCTTTTCGATCCTGATGCCAGTAGTGAAGAATGGTATTAATCACGTCCGGGAATTCGCAGGCCGGCATCGTGCCGGTTATCCCCCGGCAGAGTTCTTCAAACAGAAAGCCGGCATTCAGGCCGCCAAACAGGCCGACCCGATCGCCTAATGCCTGTTTCAGTGCGCTGATTTTTAGCGTCGTCGGTGGCTGCTCAACTTTGATGTACTTGATGGTCGGGAAATCTTCGCAAACACGAACCAGCGTCGTTACCGGCATGGTCACACCGGTCATCAGCGGTGCATCCTGAATCATGATATCGATGCTGCAGGCCTGACTGATATCCCGCCAGAAGCGGTAGAGTTCTTCCGGGCCGGGTTTAACCACGGCGGGGGGATTAACCATAGCGATATCGGCACCCCAACGCTGTACCCGGTTGATCTCATCAATTGCGACGGCTGAAGAGGCACCGCCCGCCGCCGCCACCAGCGGCAAATCGCCGACCTGTTTTTTGACGCAGTAAAAAAGCGCCTGCTTCTCATCCTGCGTCAGGGCATAACCTTCAGAGGCATTGCCAAACAGCGCCAGCCCATCAACGCCCTGCTGCAACAGAAAGTGGACCAGGCGTTCAACCGAGGCAAGATCCAGCTCGCCTTGTTCAGTAAACGCGGTGGCCAGAATAGGCACGTTACCTTTTAACATGTTGCCTCCGTCAGATGTTTACGTAGACCCTCTTCATCGATTTCAATCCCCAGTCCGGCTCCCCGTGGCAACTGATATGCGCCTTGTTCACATACCAGCGGCTGTTTAAGCAACTGATTAGCGACGTTGAAAACCGGAGGCTGGTACTCAAGCATGAACAGGTTAGGTATTGCGGCAGCGGCATGGATTGAGGCGGCGATGCACGGCCCCTGGCCCACGCTCAGATGAGGGGCTACACGCAGGTTCCAGGTTTCCGCCAGCGCGGCGATATGCATCAGTTCACTGATACCGGTACGGCCAACATCAGGTTGCAGGATGTCTGCGGCGCGTTGCTCAATCAGCGGCTTAAACTGGTAGCGGGTGCGTTCCGTTTCACCCAGCGCAATGGCTATCGGGCTTTTGGCGCGCAGTTCACGATGACCGGCAACATCTTCTGGCAGCAGCGGCGCTTCAAGGAAGCCAACACCAAGCGCGTGCAGGCGCTGTGCGAGTTCACTCGCTTCGGTAACGCTGTAATTCCAGTGGGCATCAACGAACAGTTGTGCTTCCGGGCCGAGCGCTTCACGGATAACTTTTACATTGTGGATGTCTTCGCTGACGCCATAACCCAATGCCAGTTTAAAGGCGCTGAACCCCTTTTCCTGCCAGCGTCTGGCCAGCACAGCGCGGGATTCCAGATCCGGTTCCGGCAAGCCGGAGACATAGCAAGGAATGGTCTCGCGGTAGGCTCCCCCGAGCAGCTGATACACCGGCAAATTGAGGATCTGGCCTTTAAGATCCCACAGAGCGATATCTACGGCGGCCAGCGCATCAATATGGTAGCCCGTGATATGGCCGCGATCGCGCATCGCATCGTACATGCGTGAATTCAGCACGGCGCTATCGAACGGCGATCGACCGATAATTAACGGCCTGAACAGCTGGTTGATCAGTTCAGCAATCACCTGCGGCACCACCGGTGCCAGCGCCTCGCCCCAGCCGACGTGGCCGTCGCGGGTGGTAATCTTTACCAGGCAGGTTTCCATCTTGCGGGAATAGACGCAGCGGTATTCAGGGCGATAATAATAATCCGCTTCATCGCCAGTGGCGTTGCCGCCCAGATAGATCTGGTCAGCGGCAATTTTCAGCGGAAAGCATTCAACCTGACTGATTTGCATATTAACTCCGGTTCAGATTAATCAAGGATTTTGCCGGCGGTCTCTTTGGCGAACCACACCGCAATAAAAGAGACGAGGGCAGTGATCATTACGTACCAGGCGGGAGAGAGCGGATCGCCGGTCCAGGCAATCAGGCTGGCTGAGGCCAGAGGCGTTACGCCGCCAAATACCGCTACCGTCAGGTTGTAGGCGACGGCAATGCCGCCGTAGCGAATGGCGGTGGGAAACAGCTCCACCATCGCTGCGCCACAGCCGCCGTTAAACATGGCGACAAATACGCCCAGCAGGCTCATGGCCGCTATCGACGTCATCACCGAACCTTGCGTCATCAGCAACATGGCGGGATAGGTCAGCAGAATGAAGCCGCCACATCCCATCAGCATTAACGGACGGCGGCCCCAGCGATCGGAAAGATAGCCGGTAAGCGGCATACAGACAGCGACACTGAGCAAGCCCAGCGTGGTGATGAGATAAGAGTCGGTCCGGCTGTAATGCAGATGGGTGGAGAGGTAGCCCGGCATAAAGGATTGCAGCACCCAGCTGCTGACCGCTTTAACCACCACAAAGCCGACGCAGAAAAGCAGGGCGCGGCCAGATGAGCTGAGCGTTTTGCGCAGCGGCGATTTCTCGATCTTTCCGCTGGCCTGCAGCTTATGAAACGCAGCCGAGTCTTCCATATTGCGGCGCATATACAGCCCACCCAGGCCGAGCGGGGCGGCAAGCAGAAAGGGAATGCGCCATCCCCAGTCGTTCATTGCGGCGTCGCCTAACGTATGGGTCAGCAGCAGTACCAGCCCCGAGCCACAAACGAAGGCCATAAAGCTGAAGTTTTCGCTCCAGCAGGTGAGCGTAGCCCGCCGGTTCGGTGCGGCGCTTTCGGCCAGATAAGTAATAACCCCGGAACTTTCACCGCCCGCCGCAAAGCCCTGCACCAGTCGGGTTATTACCAGCAGGATGGGGGCGATAATGCCTGCCTGGTGCCAGGTCGGCAAAATCCCCATCACAAAGGTTGAGAGTGAGGTAATCACAATCACCGTGACCAGCACTTTGCGTCGGCCCAGACGATCGCCCATTGAGCCAAAGAACAGCCCGCCCAATGGACGCATAAGAAAGCCGGAACCGAACACGGCGAAAGACTTTAACAGCGCGGTCGCCGGATCGGCGCTGACAAAAAAGTTGCTGGCGATAATGGCCGCCAGGGTGCCGTACAAGCCAAAGTCAAACCACTCGATAAAGTGACCTATCCCGGCAGACATCATAATTTTGGCGGTGCGTCTGGGCGAACGTTTAACTGTCGTCGGCGCGACCTCAATACCGTACTGGCGGGCTGAATGATCCATACGCTCTCCTGAAGGTAATAACGATGACCACATCGGGTGGCTGTTGGAATGAGCGTATGAGCTTTAGTCGCAGCATGTCGGAACGGGCGAGGATTGCGTGAGGTGGAGCAAAGATTGAATCGTTTTTTTGCTTCACATAGTGAAGCAACCAGCGGCGCGCCGGTTAAATGCAGCCATCTGCCCGGCACCAGTCCTGTTAACTAACCTTCTGATTAAACGGTTAATGAAAAAAACGGCCAGCGCAGCAGAGCGTACTGCTCTCCGCCACGCTGGCCGTTGCGATTTACCGTCAGCGGCACTTATCAGCTACCTAACATCACGCCATCTTCAGCCGCTGCAGCCGTTTCTCGCGGCGGATTTTGCGCTCTTCCATCACTGCAACCATCGCCACAATATTTTCCCTGGTAGTTACCTTGTGCATTAACATCTTTAAGTGTACTTGTGGCCGGTGTAGTAGTCTGTTGAAAAATCGCACCTCGTTATTTCTTCTGTTCTTATAATAATTAGTAAAAATGGATTGCTGGAAGATGTTAATAAATTAATTAATTAAATGATGATGCAGGCAGTAATAATCATGATGAGTTGAAAATGGTAACTAATAGCAGTGATTCAAAATGAATTCATCTCTGCACAGATAGTGATTCTCCTTACGCATTAGGTTATTGATATCATTTCTTATTGATTGTACTTTCATTTTCATATAATAATTTCTGTTGTCAGGTGATTGTAAGAATGACACAGGCTGTATTGTCAGAGGGTAATTTAAAACGTGATGCACAGGGATAATAAAATGAGTGCAGGGAGCAAAGAAGGAACGCTGCGGCGTATGACATTAGGCGAGATTACTATGGCGCGCCGGGTTTATGGCAACAGCATAACGTATAATCGGGTGTGGATTCACTGTGATAGCTACCTGCCTTTCGGATTACAGAAGTCAAATTACGCTATGACGCCAAACGGTGAGTTATGGTATCGAAAAATAATGTACAAGGATGATTTTTCTTCAACATCAGTGCTGATAGAAGACAAATATGTTTTTATCCATGAATTAGGCCACGTCTGGCAGCACCAGCATGGTCAATGGGTCAGGTTTAGAGGAGCATTTAGCTGGGCGGCCGGGTACACATACAAACTGGATAAGGTTAAGCTAACGGATTACGCTCTTGAGCAGCAGGCTTCAATCCTGGCAGACTACTGGCTTTTACTGGTTTATGGTCTGGAAAAATGGTCGTATTATCAGAGACCCGGCCGTATAGGAAAATACAGAGGAACGGATAATCTTAGGGAGATCCCTTCACTTTATCAGCGCGTGATCAGTGGAGAAATAAGGTAAGCACTATGAAAAAATATCTCTTGCTGATGACAACGTTTTTTATAACTGGCTGTCCTGGCCCGGGTGACCGTATGGTGTCGCGTGAGTCGACAACGGTTGTTACTCATGGCGATCAGGTTTGTATCGTATCAACGTTGCACCCGGACGAGAAAATTACTGCAGTTCAGGTTAATAACGAAACAAATTACCTCCTGCATAAAACCTTTGATGATAACCCGGTCTATGTTCTTGAAAATAAATGCCTGCCGCTTTTTGGCATCCGTGTCATTCCGGGTCATCGGTATTCCTTCGCCTACGATATAACTTCGAAAAGGCAGGGATCTTATTTACTGACATCAGAGTTTTCTGTCAGGCTTGACGATGCAGGGCTGCTTAAGGTCTTCTGACGCGACTAAGCTCCCGGCTTTAAAATGCTCCAGCGCTTGTCATTCCTGAGCCGGGAAGCAGTTTAAAAGCCAAATAATCAGGGGCACGTTATCTGGCATCACCACGATAAATAATTATATGTCGACAGAGGATGCAGAATGCTACCGGCAGTAAAAATGCTGATAACCACCAATCCGTCCACATAACCTTAAAAAAACGGCCAGCGCAGCAGAGCGCACTGCTCTCCGCCACGCTGGCCGTTGCGATTTACCGTCAGCGGCACCTATCAGCTACCTAACATCACGCCATCTTCAGCCGCTGCAGCCGTTTCTCGCGGCGGATTTTGCGCTCTTCCATCACTGCCACCATCGCCATCAGAGTGATACAGGCGATAGCGGCGGCATCCAGCGCGGCAAAGGTGCCGGCCCAGCCGGTCAGGCCGAATATCGGCGTGCCGTCGGCGATCATGCCCAGGCCGAGTTTGGCGAAGCTGTCGCCAATCAGATAGGCGAAGGTACCTTTGATGCCATCCGCTGCGCCGATGGCTTTTTTCGGCACAAAGCCGACCGCGGCGACGCCGATTAACAGCTGCGGACCAAATACCAGAAAACCGAGCGCGAACAGCGAAGCCAGATAAATATACTGGTTGCTGGCATGCTGATAGATCCCCAGCGTGGCGATAATCAGCGCCAGCGCCACACAGGCCACCAGCCCGCGACGACCGTTGGCCAGATCGGATAACCAGCCCCACAGCAGCGTGCCGACCAGCGCGCCGACTTCAAACAGGGTAAAGCCCTGAATCGCCACCTCTTTAGAGAGTTTCAGCTCCTGAAACGCGTAAACGGTTGACCACTGATCGATGCCGATGCGCACCACATACAGGAAGATATTGGCGAAGCACAGCAGCCAGATCACTTTGTTTTTCAGCACGTACTCAACGAAGATCTGCCATTTGGTCATCGACTCATCTTCGGCTTCTTTATCTTCTTCGCTCAGCTCTTCACCAAACAGCTCTTCGGCTTTGCCCAGCCCATACGACTCCGGCGAATCACTGCCGAAACGCAGACCGATAAAGCCAACAATCAGCGCAATAATCGACGGGAAGATAAACATCCCAATCACGTGGCCGTCGAACAGATAATTGGCACCAAACAGCGCCACGCCTGCCGCACCGGCACCGCCGAGGTTATGCGAAATATTCCACATCCCCAGATAGGTGCCACGCTTGCGGCGCGGGGTCCATTTAGTGATGGTCGAGTAGCTACAGGAGCCGCCGGTACTCTGGAAGAAACCGCTCAAGGCATAAAACGCAATCATCAGGAACAGACTGACCGATCCGGTGCCCATGCTGGCGCTGAAGCCGAGCATACAGATGGCCGACAGGATCAGCATAAACGGCAGGAACTGCTTGGTGTTTTTGCCGTCGGCGTAATAGGAGACCAGCGTTTTACCGACGCCGTAGGTGATCGAGAAGCCGAGACCAATCATCCCCAGCTGCGTCATGCTTAGCCCGTAGGTGGTGATCATATCGTTCTGCGCAATGTTGAAGTTCTTGCGGATCAGATACATGGTCAGGTAGCCGATAAACACCACCAGATAGGACTGCATAAAGGGTCTGAACCACAGCTTGCGCCGCTCGTCGAGCGGCAGGTCCAGGGTCGGTTTGCGCACCTGATTAAGAAAGGCCAGCATGGATGGGGGTTCTCCTGGTTGGAAAAGCTGCAACGGGCAGCGAATGGCTGGCATTGTAAAAATCAGCCGCCCGCCTGGCCTGAGACAGCCGCCAGGCGAAACCAGGAAAATTTCTTAGTTTTGCCCCACATGCGGCAAAAAGGAGAGGCGCATCACGCTTCGTCGACCGGACGCGGCGCCTGCGCATTGAGGAATGGCAGCAGCAGCAGTGCGGAGATACCGGCCGCAATCGCAATCACCGCAAAGAAGCCGCTCCAGTGCCAGCTGTCGATCACCCACGCCAGCGGCCAGCCGGAGAGCGACGCGCCAAGATAGGCGAACAGCCCGACAAAGCCGGTCGCCGCACCCGCCGCCTCCTTGTGAGAACACTCGGCCGCCGCCATGCCAATCAGCATCTGCGGACCCGAGATAAAGAAGCCGGTAGTGAAAAAGCACGCCGTCTGCATCACGTAACTGGTGAACGGCATCAGCCACAGCGATCCCACCGACAGCAGAATCCCGGCGGCGAAAATCAGGTTCATCGGGCCGCGGTTGCCGTTAAACAGCTTATCCGATCCCCAGCCGGCCACCAGCGCGCCGATAAATCCGCCCAGCTCAAACATCGTCACCGCTGAATTGGCGGTTACCAGATCGACGCCCAGCGTCTCCGAGATGTAGAGATTGCCCCAGTCGTTGATCGCCGCGCGTACCACGTAAACCAGCACATAACACAGCGCCAGCAGCCAGATGTAGGGGTTCAGCAGCACGTAGCGGGTGAGGATCGCTTTGCGGCTCAGGCCCGCGCCTTCCTGCTGCTGCGCCATCTCCATCTCATCCTGCCGCCAGTCGCCGACCTCGGGCAGGCCAACGGTCTGAGGCCGATCGCGCAGTCGCCAGCAGAGAAACAGACCGGCCAGAATCGCTAATCCGCCGGCCACCATCATCCCGCTGCGCCAGCCGTAATGCAGCGCCACCGCCCCGATCATCATCGGAATCAGTGCGCCACCGACGTTGTGCGCGGTGTTCCACAGCGCCCACCAGCCGCCACGTTCGTTACGCGAATACCAGGCGGTCAGCAGGCGGGCGCAGACCGGCGCGCCCCAACCCTGGAAGAAGGCGTTAACCGCCCACAGCAACGCAAAGGCCCACAGCGAGGTGGAGAAGCCGAACAGGATGTTCACTACCCCGGTGGCAATCAGTCCCAGCCCCATAAAGTAGCGGGCGTTGGAGCGGTCGCTGACGATGCCGGAGAAAAATTTCGACAGGCCGTAGGTGATGTAAAACAGCGTCGCCAGCAGGCCGATATCGGTACGGGTCATCACGCCGCTGGCGAGGATCTCCGGGGCGGCGGCGTTGAAGCTTTTGCGGGTGAAATAGAACAGCGCATAGCCCAGCCAGATGGTCACCATGATATGCCGTCGCCAGTAGCGATAGCGGCGATCGATCTCCGCTTTATCCTGCAGCGGGGCAGCGTTGGCCGGGGTTTTCAGAAAGCTAAACACATTCACTCCTCACACCGTACGCAGCGGCAAATGAACGCTGACGCGGGTGCCGTGGGTACAGGATATCGCCAGCGTGCCGCCCAGCGCGGCCACCCGTTCGCGCATTCCGGCCAGACCAAAACCCTGCTGGCCGGAACCGGACGGCAGGCCGCAGCCATCATCTTCAATCACCAGCATCACTCGTTCATCCTGCTGCCAGCCTTTGAGCATCACCGCACTGGCGCTGGCGTGCTTCACGATATTGTTCAGGCCTTCCTGGCAGACGCGAAACAGCGTGACGCGCTGGCCTTCGCTGAGCAGGTTCTCATCAATGTGCCAGTCGAGATGGCTGACGATACCGCGATCGTCGAGTTCCATCTCACGCATCAGCGAGCGGACCGCCTGCTCCAGCGAGAGATCGTCTAACTGACGCGGCCGTAACCGTCCCAGCAGTCGCCGCACCGAATCGTACACTCCCAGCGACAGCTGCTCGATGTGCGCGCCGCTCTGGATCACCCGGCCATTATCGGGCGCCAGCCGCTGGACGATGCCCGCCTGGGTACGAATCGCGGTGATGGTCTGGCCAATGTCATCGTGCAGCTCACGCGCTACCTCCTGGCGCACGCTCTCTTCGGTCTCGACCAGACGTTCAGCCAGCCGCCGGTTGCGCGCCAGCTCATGCTGCAGCGACTGATTAAGCTCACGCAGCCGCTGGATACCGGCACCGAGCAGCAGTCCGGTCAGGCTTTGCGCCAGCAGCGATAGCAGCAGATCAACCGGATGATCGTGCCAGGTCTGGCTGGCAATCAGGGCAATGGCGTTCATCAGGGTGGCGATCAGCGCACCCTGCCAGCCGTAGTGCCACGCCAGCGCAATAATCGGCAGCGCCAGACAAAATGGCGTAAAGCGCGCCAGCTCTGCCGGCAGGCCAAGCTGCAATCCCAGGCTGATGATAAACAGCAGCAGATACCAGATAAGATGTCGGGCGCGCCAGTTAACCGGCTGGGAGATCAGCGCCGGTCCCAGCGGCTGCCAGCGGGTACGGGTGAGATAGTGCCAGATGACCAGGCAGGTAGGGGCCAGCGTCAGCCCGCCGGTGAGCGTCAGCAGCAGGGCGTTCAGCATCTCCTGCTGACCGGCCCACGGCAGCGATTGCAGCAGTGCGGCGGCGATCAGCGCGGCACCCTGACGCAGCAGCGTGCGCCAGTCGCGCTGGTGGCGATAACGGGAGATCAGCGCCACCGGCAGCAGCGTCAGCACGCCGCCGACCATCAGCAGTGGCAGATGCGCCAGCGCGACCTGGTGCGACAGCCAGATCAATAGCATCCACTCGCTGGCCAGCAGCACCGGCCAGTAGCCGCGCGGACATTGCAGCATCAGGCCCAGCCGCAGGCCAAACGGAAACAGCAGCACCGCCAGCTCGGGCCGTTGCACCAGATGCAGGCTGATGCTCCACAGGCAGAACCACGCCGCCGAAAAGATGCAGACGCTGGCGGCCACTGATATCAGCCGCGACAGAAGCGGCGTCATTGCCAGCCGTCAAACATGCGGCGCGCCAGCTCGACGTCGTTGCTGACGCCGAGTTTTTCCATCAGGTTGGCGCGGTGGACGTGAACGGTTTTTGGCGACAGGCCCAGCTCGGCCGCAATGGTTTTCACCGGCATCCCCTGCGACAGCTTCTCGGCCACCTGGCGTTCGCGTCGGGTCAGCGGGTCCTGACGTCCGGCGGCCAGCTTAAGGGCGATCTCCGGCGTCAGGTAACAGTCACCGGCCGAGACCGTGCGCACGGCAGCGATCAGCTCATCGGGGCGACAGCGTTTGGAGAGATAACCGCGCGCGCCGGCGTTAAGCGCCTGCTCCACCAGCGCCGGACTGTCGTGTACCGACAGCATAATGGTGGCTAAGCCGGCGGGAAGCTGGCTCAGCAGTTCCAGACCGGAGAGATCGGGCATCGAGATGTCGCAGATACAGACCTGCACGCCGCGTCCCGGTAAACCCGCCAGCGCCTCACGGCCCGATCCAAACTCGGCCACAACCTGAAAATCGGGTTCCAGTCCCAGCAGTTGGGCAAACCCGGAGCGGACGATCAGGTGATCGTCAATAAGCGCGATGGTAATCATGATGCGTTCCTGGCGGGTAAATTCGCGCTTACCTTAGCGATAAGCGCGTGGCTGTTCAAGTCGTGAGCAGTCTGGCACGAGGACGGTGGCGGGATGTTGATCCCGGTGGGATCGGAGCGATCGTCAGCGCAGCGGCAGGATCGTCTGGCGTGGCAGGCCGGGCGGCGATCCCGCTCCGGCCAGGTGACGAATTAATGCAGACAGCACTGCTTATATTTTTTACCGCTGCCGCACGGGCAGGGATCGTTACGACCTGGCAGCTTTTCTACCGAGATCGGCTTCTGCGGCACCGGCACCGCTTCAGGCTGGGAGATCCAGTGATCGTGCAGCGCCAGCGCAGCAGGGCGGATCGCCTCAATGCTGGCTTCCATCTCGTCCGGCGTCATCGCATCCAGTTTTTCGAGATTCTCTTCCACGCCGTGTAAGGCGATGGCGTCCAGCGCCGGTTGCAGATCCTGCGGCAGGGCAGACCAGTCGGTCAGCGATACGCCGCGCATGTAGCCGAAGCACCACTCTTCAACCACGGTAAATTCCAGACCTTCCATCTCACGGATGCCAAACAGCGGTTCGAACTGCTCAGGGAATTCAGACAGCCGGTCAGCCACATCATTCATGTGCTGAAAACAGAGCTCCATAAAACGCGTCATTTCACGTTCGTTGCTCCATTTTGGGATCTGCTTCTCGCCGCCCCACAGCGCCACCAGCCATTTGCTGGGTTCGACGGTGGTCGGTCCGGACAGCACGGCGGTCAGCAGACCGTCCAGCTCGGAGACATCCAGAATCGACGCTTCGCTGCCATATTTTTCCAGCATATCTTCCAGCCATTGCAGCTCTTTCTCGGACAGTGGGCCTTCTTTCATGCGGTTGCCTCCCGGGCATTTCAAAAATGTGAGCACGGCGTTCAAGCCATAAAGCCGCAGCAGTGTACACCCTTGCGCGCTGCAACACAGCTTACCTCAGGCCGGGCAGGTGGTTTCAGTTGCCGGCACGGCGACCCTCAATCCGCCGGTTACACCACTTTTAGTCGGTTTAGCGCGCTATAGCCGACTGTCGCTTTGTGATACATTTTTGCGCGACAGCGGGTCTGTTACATCACGATCAAACTTAATTAACTGATTATTATAATAAAAAATGAGAACAGACTTTTTCTCCGGTCGGGCGAGCACGCTTCGCACCTGGCGGGATCTCCACCGCCTTGCCTCAGGCCGATTCAGAATAATAGCCCTGCTGTGGCCTGCCATCATCCTGATCCTCGCGGGTTGTGGCACTCTGTCGCAGACGTCGGCCCCGGTCGGCGACCGCGTTTACCTGACTCACGCCACCTTCCATGAAAATGTTGACGACATTGTGCGTCACTACATGCAGCAAAAGCAGGTTCCCGGCATCAGCATTGCGATCGTTCATCGTGGTGGTCCGGCACAATTTTACGCTTATGGGGTGACCGATCGGCAGCACCGTTATCCGATTACGCCCGACACGCTGTTTGCGCTCGGTTCGCTGAGTAAAGGGGTGACGGCAGAGGTGATTATCCAGCTGGTGAATCAGGGCCAGCTGCACTGGCACGACACGCTGGCCGATCTGCTGCCTGGGGTGCGGCTGAGCGAGGACGCAAAACGCATTACGCTGCTGCAACTGGTCACCCACACCGCTGGTCTGCCGCGTCAGGATATGGACTTGCCGATGCTGCATCAGTTCATCCGCTATCTGGGCAATGGCGAAAACTTCTATAGCAATCTCGACAGCGATGCGCTGCTCGATTATCTCGCCGATTTCTCTGCGCCAGCGGTGCGCGTGCCGCATTACTCCAATCTCGGCTATGCGCTGCTCGGTTATATTCTGCGTGAACGCTTTCATCAGGATATCCAGTCGCTGGCCTCAACGCTGATTTTTACGCCGTTGCAGATGACGCACAGCAGCTTCCGGCCCGAAACGCTGGCCGGGTATCCGCTGCGCGCACTCGGTCACGCCGGCGATCAGCCCAAATTTATCGCCCGTGGCGCGCTGACGCCGGACTGGCATTTCCACGGCAACATGGTGGCGGCAGCCAGTCTTTACAGCAATGCACGCGATTTGATCGCTTATCTGCGTGCGCATCTGAGCGCCACCGGCGATCGGTCGCTGGATCAGGCCTTTGCCGCGGTGAATCGGGCGTGGTATCAACAGGGAAGCCAGGCACAGAATATCGCCTGGGTCACCGATCGGGTCGCGGGAGAGCAAATAACCTACCAGGTCGGTTACATTGGCGGCTATGCCAGCTTTATCGGCTACGATAAAGCCCGTGGCAACGCGATTGTGGTGCTGCAAAACGCCTTTAACTGGAGCAACTATTTAGGCATTGCGTTGTTGGTCGATCTGGCAACTAAGGATAGAGTGGTTGGACAGTAACCGGTGCGTGGTGAAACGAATAGCGTCGTCTTTCCTTACACTTAGCTTTGACGCGAGGGGAACTGTATCGCTATAAAGATTGTCTTTAGCCTGTCTACCGTCACTAAAATCAATTTAACGTGGAAATCATTATGCGCAGGACTCAACGTGTACTTTTCTCAATGGGATTACTGGTTGGCTCGCTGAGCCTGATCCCTGCTGTGCAGGCCGCCGGTGAAGCAACGGATACCGTTCCGCCGCCGCCACAGATTCAGCCTGCTAATCCTGATGCCCAGTCGCAGCCTGGCGCGGTTAACGCTCAGCCGGATGCCGGTGCCGCACAGACTGAGGCGCCATCCAGCTCACAATCGAATGATGGCATTACGCCGACCACGCCAGCGCCGTCGACTGGCGGACAGCCGAACTACGATCTCAACACCATCATCATCGACTACAAACAGTATAAAGTCGGCGACACGGTGCCAGAGAAGTACACTGATAAAACCTACACCATTACCGAGTGGCAAAAACGTAATCTGCCTGCGCCGCAGGAGAATACCCACTGGGCCTATATCAACGCCAATTACATCCTGATTACCAATGACACCGGCAAAATCGTCATGGGGAAATCGGGCGATATCTTCTTCCGCGGTTAAAATAAGCGGTTAAAAAATCAGCCGGTCAGCACGACCGGCTTTTTTTTAGCTGAAACGCTCCGCACCAAAGCTTGCCAGCATCGGATGTTTTTCGCCGCTGATCATCTCGTCCGCCAGTAATTCCCCGACAATCAGCGCCAGCGTGGCACCGGAGTGGCTGAACGCCACGTAACAGCCCGGCACCTTTTGCAGTTCACCCAGCACCGGATCGCCATCACCTGGAATCGGCTTGAGGCCAATCTTCCAGCTCTCAGCTTTGAGCGGCCGATCGCCACGCAATAACCGGCTGGCTTCCTGCGCCAGCTGCGCCACCACCTGCTCATCAATCCGGTATTCCCCGTCGGCCAGCGGCTGGATATCAGCTTCATACCAGTCGTGATCGAGCGCAAAACGGTTGCCAGGATTGGGACGAACCGCGGCGCGCGGGGTGTTCAGCACCGCTTTCAGCGGCTGGGCGGACGGTTCGGTGATCACCAGCATCGAAACCGGCGAGCCGTTGGGGATAGTCACACCGAGCGGTGCCACCACATCCGGCGTCCAGGGACCGCAGGCAACCAGCACCGCATCGGCGCGCAGCTCGCCTTTATCGCTACGAATGCCGCAGGCCCGGCCCCGATCGGTGATCACGCTGGCTTTACCGGCGTGTTCTACCACTTCGCCGCCCAGCGCGCGGAACTGATTGACCAGATAATCCACCAGATGCGGCAGGCTGACCCAGCCTTCACCGGGATTAAATATTGCCTGGGCCGCCAGCGCATCGGGATCGACTGCGGCATCCGCCTGCGCCACGTTTTCAGCCGTGATCAGCTGTGAATCGTAGCCGTGGGCTTTTTCATAGTCGTGGCGCGCCTCCGTCGCGGCAACATCGTTATCCGACCAGCAGATCCCGCCGTCAAACCGCAGCCAGTCGAGTGTCGGATGCCGGGCAAACAGGGTGCGATAGCGATCGATGCCGGCCATGCGTAGCGCATGATAAGGTTTCGACCGCTCGCCCGCTGAGTTGAGCCACGACAGCGAGCGTCCTGAGGCGCCGGAGCAGAGCGCGGCTTCGGTCACTAAGGTTACCGCTGCCCCGCGTTTCGCCAGCTCGAGCGCCGTCGATACGCCCAGCACGCCACCGCCCAGCACCACCACTTTCATTTCAGTTTTTACCGCCATTATCAGGTTCCTTACTCAGTTACAGCACTTCAGAGAGAAAACGTTGCAGGCGCGGTGACTGCGGCGCATCGAAAATAGCGGCTGGCGGCCCGGCTTCGACAATCTCGCCTTCGTCCATAAACACCACCTGATCCGCCACTTTGCGCGCAAAGCCCATTTCATGCGTTACCACCACCATCGTCATGCCGCGACGACAGAGATCGGCCATCAGCGTCAGCACGCCTTTCACCAGTTCGGGATCGAGCGCCGAGGTCGCCTCATCAAACAGCATCACCTCCGGATCCATCGCCAGCGCGCGGGCAATCGCCACCCGCTGCTGCTGGCCGCCGGAGAGATCGCGTGGCCGGTGATCGGCGCGCGGACCCAGACCAACCTCTTCCAGCCGCTGATGGGCAATCGCCATCGCCTGCGCTTTGGGCAAGCCTTTGACGCGCCACGGGGCCAGCGCCACGTTCTCCAGCGCGCTGTGATCGGGAAACAGGTTGAAGTGCTGAAACACCATGCCAATCCGCAGCCGCAGTGCGTCCGGTTTGTCGCGCAGTACCGATCGGTCGGCCAGCAGCACATCGCCCGATTTCGGTTCATGCAGCCGGTTAATACCGCGCAGCAGGGTCGATTTGCCCGAGCCGGATGGCCCGATAATGCAGGTGGTGCTGCCGGGCGCGACCCGCAGCGAGACGTTACGCAGCACCTCAATCGGGCCATAGGCGAGGGTCAGATCGCGCAGCTCCAGGCTGGCTCCGTGCCAGCTGGCGCTGGTTGTGCGGTTATTCATGGTTGCCTCCGGTCAGCGGGTGAGTGGCCAGCGCGCCGTTGGGCCGTCTGACTTCCTCCACCTCTTTTAAACCACTTTGCGGCGCGGTCAGGCGACGGCGGCCGGTGCGGTAACGCACATCCACGTAGTTGACCATGTGCGTCAGCGGCACGGTGATGATCAGATAGAACAGCCCGGCCAGCATCAGCGGCGACAGATTGCCGGTCAGCACCGCCGCATCCTGACCGACGCGAAACAGCTCGCGCTGCTGGGTCATCAGCCCCAGCAGATAGACCAGCGACGAGTCTTTAATGATGGCGATGAACTGATTGACGATGGCGGGCAGCACCCGGCGGATCCCCTGCGGGATCACCACCAGCCGCATCGCCCGGCCATAGCTCATCCCCAGCGCGCGACAGGCTTCCATCTGGCCGCGTTCGACGCTCTGAATGCCGGCGCGGAAAATCTCGCCCATGTAGGCGCTGGCAATCAGGCTGAGGGCGAAGATCCCCAGCGGGTAAGGCGTCGGACCGAACAGCTGATAGCTGAATCGCGCCAGGCCCTGACCAATCAGCAGGATGGTCAGAATCGACGGCAGACCGCGAAACAGATCGGTATACAGCCGGGCGGGCAGGCGCAGCCAGCGCGAGGGCGAAATGCCCATCAGCGCCAGCAGCAGGCCAAACAGTGTGCCAAGCAGGGTGGCCGCCAGCGAGATAATCACCGTATTCACCAGCCCGGTGGTCAGCATCTGCGGCAGCACTTCCCTCATTGAGGAAAAATCAAAGAAGGTGCGGGAAAGAATCGTGAGCAAGTCCATCGCCGTCTCCATGCAGTGCGGGGCATTCCCCGGTTAACTCAGGACGCGAACGTCCGCCACTTTACTGACCGCCAGGCAGATACTGTTTGGGCATTGGCGAGCCGGGGAACCACTTCTGATAGAGCCGCTGCCAGGTGCCGTCCTGCATCGCCGCTTTAATGGCGCTGTCCAGTGCGGCCTTAAAGGCGGGTTTGCCTTTGGCGATGGCGATACCGGCCGGGGCATCAAAAGAGGGGATATCGGCAGCAGAGACCAGCTTGAAGCGTTCGGCGTAGCTTTTGGCGGCCTCATAGTCGAGGAAGATGGCGTCGAGCGTGCCATTATTGAGCGCCGAGACCGCGCTGTTGTTATCCGGGAAGCGCACGATGTCGGTCTGGGTGAAGTGTTCCACCGCGTAGTTCTCCTGCAGCGTGCCCTGAACGACGCCAAGCCGCCGTTTTGCCAGACTGGCGACATTCTTCACGCCGCTGTCGCTGCGGGTCAGCACGGTGAGAAAGCCCGCCAGATAGCCAGTAGAGAAATCGACGGTTTTTTCACGTGCCGGGGTGATGCCGATCGCCGCGACCGCCGCATCATACTGACCGTTGGCGACCGCCGGCATGATGGCGGAGAAGTCCTGACCGACAAAATCGACCTTATCGATTCCCATGCGATGGGCGACATTTTTAAAGAATTCGACGTCAAAGCCGGTGAACTGACCGCTGGCATCGGTGAAGGTATAAGGTCTGGAATCGCCGACGCTGGCGACGCGTAGCTGGCCCGGTTCGATCAGGCCGTAGGGATTGTCATCGCTGGCAGCCAGCGTAGAGAACGAAAGTGCACAGAGTGCGAGCAGGGTGCTGAACATCTTACTGAACACAGTGCCGAACAGCATGCCAGGCCGTTTGCCCGGTTTGGTTTGCGATTTCATAGCTCATCCGTTTTTGCAGGTTTAAACATCAGAGACTGTTGAGCCGGTGATTATTTTTGAGACCGGTCTCAACGCAGGTGACACCTTGTGGACGTGGGCGTTGTGAGACCGGTCTCAAGGGGTTACAATGAGTTTAAGCACAGCCTTTTTTCGGCGTCAATCTTCCTGTCATCAACCTGTGATTCAAAATAATTATGACCAGCCAGAAATTACGTTCTAAAGCACCCACCGTGGCGGATGTGGCGCGCGCGGCAAAGGTTTCCAAGGCCCAGGCGGCGCGTGCGCTCGGGGGCTATGGCGCGGTCAGTGATGAGGTGCAGGCCCGGGTAAACAGCGCCGCTGCCGCACTGGGCTACCGTCCGAATGAGCTGGCGCGCAGCATGAATACCGGGCGCTCTAACACCATCGGTGTGATTGTCGGGGATATTGAAAATCCCCACTTCGGCCTCGCCCTGCGCGGCATGGCGGATGTGGCGCGTACCGCCGGTTACCATCTGCTGCTCAGCAACAGCGACGAAAAGCTGCAGGCTGAACAGGATGCGGTACGGGTGATGCTGGAGAAGCGGGTCGACGGCATTATCGTGGCCCCCAGTTGTTCAGAGCGCGATCAAAACAGCCATCTGATGCAGGTGCTGGAAGAGGGCCGGGCGCTGAAACTGTTCGATCGTGCAGTTACCGGCCTTGATGTCGAAGCGATCTGCTGTGAATTCACCAAAGTGGCGGCTGACGCCACCAGCCGGTTACTGCAGGCCGGCCATCGTCATATCGCCTATGTCACCAGCATGGCGCTGACCGGTGACTACCGTGCGCCAGCTGATTTTGGCCTGACGCCGGTTGCCCAGCGCGTCGGTGGCATGATGCAGGCGTTTGCCGCGGCGGGAGTGGAATTTGATCCGTCGCTGGTAAAAGTGAATGCGCTGGATGAAGCGCAGATCGCCCGCATCGTGGCTGAGCTGTGGCAGCGCCCGCAGCCACCCAGTGCGCTGGTGGCCTCTGACAGCGTAGTAGCGATGTGGCTGCTGCGTGAAGTGACGCAGCGCGGGCTGCGCATCCCGGCGGATCTCTCCTTCGTGATGTATGACAACTTTCCATGGAGCGAAATTGTGACGCCGCCGCTGACGGTAGTGGCGCAACCGGTATACGAGATGGGGCGTGAAGCGGCACGCCGGCTGATTGCCGAAATTCGTGGCGAAGCGGCCGGTCCAATGCCGCGCTTTGATGCCCGGCTGATACTGCGGGAATCGATTGCTGCTCCGGCCAGCGACAGTGAGCCACGCGGCAGACGTTAACCCGGCCAGCCCAGCACCCGGCGCAACTGTCGTACCGCCGCGGTGATCTGCGTGCTGCTGCTGTTGCCATAGCCAATCACCAGGCCGCGCTGTGCCGGTTCAGTCAGATAAAAGGTCGAGAGTGCCGCAGGCGCGTAGCCAGCCTGAATCAGCCTGTTGGCTATCGCCACGTCATTCTGATGCGCCTCGATTGGCAAGACCAGATGCATTCCGCTGTCGCCACCCAGTAAGGGTATCGGCTGGCCCGCGGCCTGCTGCAGTTCACTGCGCAACAGGGCCTGACGCTGGCGATAGAGGCGGCGCATTTTACTCAAATGCCGGCTGTAATCGCCGCTGAGAATAAAGCGTGCCAGCGCCTGCTGCTCCAGCGGATTACCGCCACGTAGCAGCTGATGCAGCGCCGGTCGCAGATTACTGACCAGCGGCGCGGGCAGCACCATAAAGCCGATACGCAGGGCAGGGAACAGCGTCTTGCTGAAGGAGCCGAGATAGATCACCGGCGCGTTATCGGTCATCCCCTGCATGGCGGCAATCGGCTCGCCGTGGTGCCGGAAGTCGCCATCATAATCATCTTCGATAATCCACGCCTGCTGCTGCCGCGCCGCCGAAATCAGCGCCAGCCGCCGGGCTGCGCTCATCACCGCGCCAGTCGGATACTGATGGGTTGGCGTGGTGTAGATCAGGCGCGGTGGGGACTGTTGCCAGTGTTGCGGCTGCGGAGCCAGGCCCTGCTGATCGATGGGAATCGGAACCACGCGCAGATCGCCGGCTTGCATGGCCGCTTTGGCCCCACGATAGCCTGGATCTTCAACCCAGCCGTGGTCACCCGGATCGCTCAGCAGAGCGACGCACAGCATCAGCGCCTGTTGCGCTCCTTCGGTAATCACAATCTGTCCGGCATCACACCGAACACCGCGCGTGATACGCAACTGCTGCGCCAGTGCGGCACGCAGTTCAGGATCACCCAGCGGGTCGCCATAACCCAACTGGCGCGGTGGCGTGTGGTTCAGCACATGATTAAGCGCCCGACGCCAGGCGGCTAACGGAAAATGATTCAGCGCCGGAATGCCGGGGCGCAGCGGCAGCGTTCCGGTATCGAAACGCTGGCTGAGCTGAAGGGCATCAAGCCGTTTTGCCAGCGGCCAGTGAGCTAACCCGTTGTCATCTGGCCGGGCTGTCGGTAACGCCAGCAGGCTGACGCGGCTACCCTGTCGATCGCTCATCAGATAGCCCTCCGCCTGCAGCTGAGTCCAGACGTTAAGCACCGTATTACGTGAGACCTGTAGCTCAGCGGCCAGTTGCCGGGTGGCAGGTAACATCGCCCCGGCAGCCAGCTGGCCCTGCAAAATGCCCTGTTTAATCCGCTGGTAAAGCTGCTGCTGCAGCGTGGTTCCGGCGGCTGGCGTTAACGGTGCCAGCAGTAAAGGATGGCTCTCCGGCTTCATGGCGCGCTCCCGTGGATCTATCATTTTCAAACATTGTGGTACTTTTTAACCCACCATGATAGTGGCAATCTGCAGGCATCATCTGAAGCCTGGAGGCGATATGTCACAACACACTAATCAGTATGGTCAGCCGGTCGGGGTCGATTTACCGGACTGGCAACCCCGTCCTTTTCCGCAGCCGCAGGTTTTCACTGGCGAAGTTTGCCGGCTTGAGCCGTTCAGCGTGGCGCGCCATGGCGAAGCGCTGTTCGATGCCTACGCCGCGGCGGAAGATGGCCGCGACTGGACCTATATGTTTGTCGGGCCGTTTGATAACCGGCAGGTGTGGCAGGAGCATGCGGCGCAGCTGGAGGCCAGCCGTGACCCGCTGCACTTTGCGGTAATCGATCTTGTCAGCGGGCAGGCGGCAGGCAGCCTGGCGTTGATGCGGATTCAGCCGGAACATGGCGTGATCGAAGTCGGACATGTGGCGTTTTCACCTCATCTGAAGCGGACCCGCATGGCGACGGAAGCCCATTTCCTGCTGATGCGTTACGCCTTTGAGACGCTGGGTTATCGCCGCTATGAGTGGAAGTGTGATAGCTGCAATGCGCCATCACGTCGGGCGGCAGAACGTCTTGGTTTCCGCTACGAAGGCGATTTCCGCCAGGCGATTGTTTACAAAGGCCGCAGTCGCGATACCAGCTGGCTGTCGATCATTGATGGCGAATGGCCGCAGGTGAAAAAGGGCCTGCAGCGCTGGCTGGCCAGCGACAACTTTACTGCCGATGGCCAGCAGCGCGAAAAGCTGGAAACATTGCGCAAGCTGCCCTGACCGGTCGCTGCTTATTCAGATAAACAGGGTTTTCACGGCCGCCACCAGCAGGGTGGTGGTCATCACCATTAACAGTCGCTTAATCCAGCGCATGTCGTTTTTCACGGTCATTACTTCATCTCTGAGATTCTCGACCGTTCGGGTTAAGCTGATCAGGCCAGCCTCCAGCTTATCGACTTTGATTTCAACCTGGTTAAGCCGGATACCCAGCTTATCGACTTTTCTTTCAACGTGCCCCAGACGCTCATCGATCTGGTCGACTTTTCGTTCAACATTGCCGAGTCGCTCATCCATCAGGTCGACTTTTCGTTCAACATTGCCGAGTCGCTCATCCATCAGGTCGACTTTTCGTTCAACCTGATCGACTTTGCGTTCAACATTGCCGAGTCGCTCATCTATCTGTTCAACTTTTCGGTCAACCTGATCGACTTTGCGTTCAACATTGCCAACCCGCTCATCGATTTGTTCGACTTTTCGGTCAACCTGATCGACTTTGCGTTCAACATTGCCAACGCGCTCATCTATCTGTTCAACTTTTCGGTCGACCTGATCAACTTTGCGTTCAACATTGCTAACGCGCTCATCTGTCTGTTCAACTTTTCGGTCGACCTGATCGACTTTGCGTTCAACATTGCCAACGTGCTCATCGATCAGTTCAACTTTTTGTTCGACCTGATCGACTTTTTGCTCAACGTGGCCGACGCGCTCATCGACCCGGTCGACTTTTTGTTCAACCCGGCTGAGTTGCTTATCGTCTGGCTGGTCCGGTTTTCCCTGCTGCATATCCGTAAAGATCTCCACCATCGCCTCCGCTTGCTGCTCATCGATCCCTGCCCGCTGCAGGGCTTTAAAGGCCTGGTGGGTCTTCATCATGGTGCTTGTCATGTCTGCCTCTCTCCCGGCAATACGGCGATAGCGAGAGGATGACAGATCACACAAAGGGTACCACTAAGCCGGTTGTACTTTGCGCGCCTTTCCGAAAAATATCAATTAGTTCAACAAGTAACGTGCAGTGGATTGCGAGCGGTCTCGCAACCTTCGGCGTCTGATGCGGGAAGATCTCCTCTGCGTGAATCCGCAGAGGAGAAGAGAAAAGCAGGCGTTACGGCTGAGGCACGATCTTGATTTCCACCATGCCAATGCCCAGTTTGCGTGGGTCCTGACCGGTGATATTGCCGATATTACTCAGCTGCGGTTCCGGCGGCGCAATGGTCAGTTGGTGCGTGGCGGTCGGGTTGTCAAAATGCAGCGTATGGGTAGAGAAGGTTTCACCCAGCGACAGCAGTTGCTGCTGATCG
This sequence comes from Pantoea sp. AN62, assembly GCF_050432985.1. Lineage (NCBI taxonomy): Bacteria > Pseudomonadati > Pseudomonadota > Gammaproteobacteria > Enterobacterales > Erwiniaceae > Pantoea > Pantoea sp. AN62. The sequence goes on from NZ_JBNPYB010000005.1 coordinate 37,970, forward strand.
CCAACCCGCACCGGGATCTGGCGGTGGACGTTAGCTCCATAAGCGCGAGCGGTAATCACCAGGTCAAACTTCGGCGGTAGCGGATCGACGTACTCTATCTTCACTTCCGGCGCGAGATTAGCGTTAGACCAGCGACCCCAGCTTTCCGGTCGGGAAATGCCGCTAAAACGCTTGATGCTCTGCGGTGCGCCAGGCACGTCGAGCCGGAAGCTGTCGGCGCTGTAGCGAATGTCGTTATCTTCGATGCGGATCTGCGCCAGATTGCGCTGATAAGCCGCATCGCTGGTCGGTGTGGTCGGGAATTTCACTTTACCTTTCCACTGTGGCTGATCGATATGCGTTACCGCAGGCGTTGCGCCGAGCTGGCCCATTGCCACACAGAGATCGCCGGACAGCGCCAGCGACGGCTGCCAGAGTCGCGCCATTTTGAAACAGCGATCGACCCACAGAAACTTATCGGTCGAGGTGAAATCGGCCAGCTGATAGCGCAGCGGTGCCGAATATTCCCCTTCCGGCATCGGCTCAACATGCTTATCACTGATGCGGAACAGAATCGGTAACCGGAAGGTGGTACCCGAGAAGCTAAAGGTATTTTTCACCTGATCGACGGTAAAGCTGTCCATCATCTTCGGGAAATTCCACAGCTGGATAATATCCGGCTTCCAGCTCATCACCTTACTTTTCATATCTTCAAACTGCGTCGATAGCGAAACGCTGCTCAGGCTGCTGCGGCCCAGACCAATCGCGTTGTCACCGCCGAGAATATCCAGCAGCGTCGCGCCGTTATCCAGCGTGCTGCGGCGCGCATCAATCACTTCTGCCTGCGGTTTATCGCCGCGGATCACCATAAAAAGATCGTGGCGTGGCTGCTTAATCAGGTACTGGTGGGCGGTGTTATTCATCGCCAGATGATCGGAGGTCACCACAATCACCGTCTGTTTAAACCACGGTGAGGCTTTAATCCGGTCAATCAGGCGTGCGACGTGCTCCTGCGAACAGGCCACCGCGCTAAATGACTGGTTTGGTTTGCCATCAAAGCTGTAGCTCTTGCGCTCACAGCTGCGGGAGATAAAGCCATCGGGATGATGGGTATCGACCGTCAGGGTGAACAGCGCAAACGGTTTGTTAGCTTTTGACAGTTCCTGATATTTTTCAAACACCTCATCCATCACCGTATCGTCGTAATAACCCCAGTTGTTGCGATAGGTCGGATCGGCAACGCGGCTTTTCAGCTCCTGTGCGCCGTAAAGGTTGGCCGGATCAAAGCCGTGTGATTTCAGGAACACATCTTTGCCGGCGAAGCGCAGATCAGCGCCCTGAATAAACCAGTTGTCGTAGCCGGAGTTTTTCAGGATGTCGCCCAGACAGACGTTTTGCGGATAGAAGCTGGAGAGCGAGGCTGAGGCATTGCCGTCAAACGGCGCAAACAGCGGAATGCCGCACATTGAGGCGACCATGCCAGCGATAGTGTAATCGGTGCCCGGCAGCTGCTCAGTCTGGCTGAAGTCGATGCTTTGCTCTTTCAGGCGGCTGAGCTCCGGTGCCAGGCCGGGAAAAGCGTGCTGATCAAAATAGGTGCGCTCCAGGCTTTCGCCGTAGATATAGACCACGTTGAGGTGCGGCTGCGCAATGCGGTTACGTGGCACTTTGTAGAACGCATCGAAGTCGGAATCGGCCAGCTGGGTGTGCGACACAATCAGGGACGCCACCTGACGAAATGCAGGTGTGGTCTGCACTGAACCCAGCGCGCAGGCCACCGCCAGCAGCGACCAGCCGATATGATGTGGCCGCTCACGCCGCCGCAGTATCCACGACAGCAGGCAGAACAGCAGAAACAGCACGATGATCAGCCCTATGCCCGGCACCACATATTTACTGATACCGGCACCGGTCAGGCTGTTGGTCAGGGTATAGAGCACGGCATCATTGATGCCGTCGCCGGTGAAGTAGTTGCTGGCGTAAAGCGTTGCATTCAGCACCACAAACAACACCAGCAGGATTAACACCACAAAGAACCAAAATTTGTTACGCCCGGCTTTACAGGAATAGATAGCAATAGCGGCCAGAAACAGCCCAAGTGACGCTAATTCGGACAACGGCAAATCCTCTGTTGATATGAGTACGCGGCGCTTCAGACTGCCGGCCACCTTCGGGGGGATGGTTTTTCGACAATCTATATTGGCTGTAACCCGGCTGCAACACATCCAGCCAGATTTGTGCGGTGAGGATCATATTGGTGACAGAGAGCATCGGCGGGGAGTTTATCAGGCCTGACGGCGGCTGGCGCGCACCGTCAGCAGAGCAAAGCGGACTGTAATTTCAGAGTTTGCCGGTCAGGTATTGCGCCTCACCATCAGCAAAGCTCCAGTCGCCTTTGTCATTGGTGATAAAGCTGATCATTAAATCGTTACCCTGCACGCCACAACTTTCGCGCAGCTCGCGCGCCAGCTCCGCCATGAAGTGCTGTTTCTGTTCGCTGCTGCGCGGGCTGGTGTAGACCCGCACCATGACCAGATTATCGCTGCGGCTGAATCCCAGCCCGGTATCCTGAAACACCATCTGGTGGCGCTTGTTTTCCTGAACAATCTGGTAACGATCGCGCTCAGGAACCTGAAACGCGGTGAGCACGGCCCGGTGTGCTGCATCCAGCAGCGTACGCAGTTCGGATTCTGAACGACCCTGAATAACATCAAATTGCAGCAGTGGCATCGGCTTTTCCTCGCGGTGAGAGTGATAGTCTGTTGTGACTATAGTGACCACTTTATCCGCCGGGAAAAAGCGCGTAGCCTGAACTTATTATTCACTATATTGAACAATCAAGATGAAAGAGATGAAGACCGATGCGCTGTGGGATCACCTGCACTGGCTGACGGTGCTGGCCGAGCAGGGCAGTTTTACCCGTGCCGCAGAGCGGCTCGACGTCAGCAAAGCGGCGATGAGCCAAAAAATCAAAGAGCTGGAGCAGATGGCGGGCGTGCTGCTGGTACAGCGTACTACCCGCAGCGTGCGTCTGACCTCGGCGGGTGAAAAGCTGGTGGAGGAGTTGCGCGAGCCGTTTGCCCGTATCGAACAGAGCTTTTTCAGCGTGCGTGATACTGCCGGTCCGGTACGGGGACTGGTGCGCATCACCGCGCCGGTGGCGTTTGCCCGTCAGCAGCTGGTGCCGATCATTGGTGAGTTTCTGCGTGACTATCCGCAGGTCCGCCTGCAGCTCGACGTAACGGACCGCATTGTGTCGCTCAGCAGTGAAGGGTTTGATCTGGCGATACGCCACAGCGACACGCTACCGGAAACCCACGTGGCGCTGCCGCTGTGTGAGACGCGCACGCTGCTGGTGGCGTCACCGGCCTATCTGGCGGCGCAGGGTACGCCGCTGATGCCGCAGGATCTGGCCCGGCATAACTGCCTTTACTATCCACGCGGGGTGGAATCGCCACGCTGGAGCTTTGTGACCGACGGCGATAATGAGCGGATCCAGGTGCGGATTCAGGGCTGTTTTGCCACCAATAACAGTGAGTCGATCCGCGATGCGGCGCTGCAGGGATTAGGCATTGCGATGCTGCCGGACTTCAGCGCCCGGGCGGCGCTGGCAGCCGGTTCACTGCAACAGGTTCTGCCTGAATGGCAGGCGGTCGAGGCGTTCGCCGCCCGCCTGTGGATTGTGCGTCCCTGGGCGGCGCAGGTGCCACGTGCGGTCACCACCTTTGCCCACTGGTTACGCGCGCGCTTTGACGGTTAGCGGCAGCGCCAGCGTCGGGGCGGTCTGCTGCATCATCTCACCCATCAGGCTGCGGCGATTGTACAAACCCAGCCGCAGATTGAAGTCGAGATGCAGCCGTTCGTTTCCGGTTAACTTGATGATTGGCGGCGGCGTTTGCGGTCGTTGCTGAAACAGCACGGAATGGGCGAAGGCGCTGCTGCTGTCAGCGTGCAGGCGCTGATAGTAGTAAGCGTTAGCTTCCCCTTTCCGCAGGTAGAGATTGGCCCGTCGGTATTCGCGCATCGCTACCTGTTGGGCCAGTGACAATAGCTGGCGCGATGGATTATCAATGTTCTGCACAATCATCGGGAAATCATCGCGCTTTTTCAGTTCCTGAAAATAGTTCTGAATGCCGACGTTTTTCACCGGTGCCAGCTGTTTCAGCCACTCGCGGATAAACGGATTTTGCGGCGCAGCGGCGACAAACCAGCTTTCGATCACCGGGGCGAGGAAATTCAGGGTTGATTGTTCGCGGTAGTAACCGATTAAATCCATCGACCGCTCCAGATGCACGCGATGGACCCAGGCGAGATCTTCAAATAACAGGGTACTGCAATCAATGCCGATGCCGCCGTAACGGTGAATCAGTTCGAGACGAATGATTTCACTTTTATGCGCCAGCGTCAGATCGGAAGAGATAAAGTCAAGATCGGGCAGCCACTGCGACAGGGTGTGCTGAGTAATCAGATAAACCTGGTGATCGGGGTTATCCCGCCGGATTTTACTGATATTCAGCGCCATTGAGGTAGGCAGCTGATCGTTATGCCAGTACATCCAGACAATCTTCGGAATTTCCGGCAAGCTTTTCTGCTGCGATATCAACACGACGTTCTCTTCCTGCCCCGGATCATATTCCGGGGCGCTAAAGACGCTGTGTCGTTTTTTATTCCATAACATCTGGCTACTGAATGATATTCTTTTCCAGTTGCGCCAGATCTTATGCGCAGGTCGTTGGCGATGTAAAGTCATGGTGCACCTGTTGTTTTTATTTTCCCGTCATATTGCAGCACCTGCGCGCCCCATAATTAACGCGATGGCGGGGCGATGCAGCCTGGCGGCAATCTCAATCAGTGCGGGAATTATTAAAGGGTTTCCCTGATGGTGGCGCAGTGTAAAAGCGCGCGCTAGTTTCCTCACGGCGGTTTAAATTGCACTGCACCTTTTTAATAAAACATTATTTACCTATAAGCTATGTCTTTTTTTGACTTTCGGATAATACGGAAATAAACCGGGCAGCCGATGAAAATAATAGATTAAGCGGACTGTATTATTTATTTAATCACTCTTTTTCGCCGGTATAAGGAAAGTCTGAATCGCGCGGCGGAGTCATCGCCGCTGCTGCGGCCTGGTGGCTTTTTCGGCAGCGGATTGCGCTTAAACTGCCGCGTTAGCCCGGCTCATCAATCGCTTCCAGCGTGCCGCGCGTTAACGATTGTCTACGCTTAAGAGGATCTTACTGAGAAAGGAGCGCGCATGCAGAGTGATTATCACGGTTTACTGGCGGTAGATAAACGGGGCAATCGCGTCCTGTTTCTTAACCCGGAGACGTTTGCGGTCGAGCGGGAGCTGAACGCCTTTCCACCGCGACCGCATGAACTGCTGATGCTGACGGCGTGGGGCAAAGCCTATGTGCCGATTTATGGCGATGGCGTTCATGGCAACAATCCGCATCCGGGCCATAAAGTGGCGATAATTGATTTGCAGCATCGGGAGATCAGCGGCTTTATCGATCTGTCTCCGCTGCGGGCGCCGCACAGTGGTCAGCTGGGGCGCGACGGCAAAGTCTACCTCTGCTGTGAGCAGAGTGCCGCTGTGGCGGTGATCGATCCGCTCACCGATCGGCTGGAAAAAGTCATTCCGATCCCTTCGCACAATGCGCATCGTCTGACGTTGTCACCCAGCGGCCGCAAGCTGTTTACCGATAACGAAGAGGACGCCACCATCACGGTCGTCGATCTGTGCGAAGCGGAAGGGCGGATCGTCGATACCATCCTGCTGCCGGGGCCGATTGCCGGTATCGCCGCCTCACCCAAACACCCTTACCTGGTGGCCAGCGCCGCCGACGCGCCGCTGCTGTACGTTATCGATCGGCAAAGCCACCGGATTCGCCAGCGTCTGGCGCTGCCGGGTCATCAGCAGCCTTGTCAGGTGGTGCGTTTTAGCGCGGATGGGGAACAGCTGGTGGCGATTGGCGAGGGTGAGCCGGTTGTCACCCTGTTTGACGATCTGCTCAATCCGCTGGGCGATATCGCGGTCGGCACTATGCCGATGGATGGCTGCTTCAGCCCTGACAAGCAGTTGTTGCTGATCGCTAATCAGGGCGATGGCACCCTGAGCGTGATCGATCTGGCTCAGCGCAAAGTGATTGCCACGCCGCGGGTCGGCACCGGCTGTGAAGTGCTGAGCTACTATCCGCGCGATCAGATAAACGGACGATGATAGATCGCCGAGCTCCAGTGGCGGCTGCTGGCGTGCTTTTCCGCCTGCCAGCCGCGTTTGCGCAGCTCACGGGCGATCATCTTGTTCATGATGCCGTGACCCAGCAGCAGCACCGTGCCGTGGCGGGCGTGCTCAATTAACCGGTCGGCCGCCAGTGAAGCGCGATGGCGGGCGTGCTGCAATGACTCGCTCTGGCCGGCATAACCGCACAGCCACAGCAGCCGCAGCAGCGCCAGCCAGATCAGCGTCGGTAGCTGGAGCTGACTGCCCGGTAGCAGCGGCACTGCCACCTCGCTAAACAGCGCGTCGACCTCGTGCGGCTGCAACCCGAGCTGGCGCAGTGAGGAGCGGGCGCGGGGAAGCGGGCTGCACACCACCACCGTCGCCTGACGCGCAATAGACAGGCTACGCGGCGGCGGTCCGTCGCTGACCTGTGACAAATCGTAGGCTTCGCACCAGTCCGCCAGCGCCTGCACGTTGTGCCGTCCGCCGGGCTGGTGATTGGGCTTACCGTGCCGCATTAGAATAATCGTCATAACTCTCCTGTACCGCTTTCACCACAGGGTAAAGCATTGTCTGCATTTGCCAATCCCTGGATATTTTTTCGGAGAATAACCCGGCTGTCATGCCACGGTAACAGCGCGGTGCGATAACGGAGCGCGATGAAAGGGGCCTGCTCCCGATTTAGCTTAATGTTAAGAGAAAATTCTACTTCGCACGCCCTGATGTATTTTTTATGCGCGACGACTCTCGGTTAACTGCCTGAATTTGCGATAAAAACTTTTGATGACGCAGTGTGATAATGAAGTTTATCTAACAAATTAGCTGAAGATCTATTGATTTATCTACGCGCGTAGATACACTATGTCTCCAGTGATTGCTCACGGTGCACGATGCACAGCAGGCGCCATTGATTGTGAAGTTACATTCGCTTCGTTAAAGCGACCGGTCAAAAAAGATCGGCGAAAGCGGGCGAGGGGCCAGATTCCAACACCAGGGAATCCTTTAACCTTTCATCATGGTTAGTCAACTGAACGTCGCCACCGGGATGTTCCGCTTACACCCAGGGAACCGACCCACGGACGGGCGTTTATCGATCTGCATACTCATTCAGGGACAGGGTTATGACGGCACACAGCACCGTTAAGCAGCAGGCATCACTGCCTTCCTCCTCAGCCGCCGACGAGCGGTTTAATACGCCTTCCGGCCGCAAAGATTTCTGGCGCGCCACTTTCTCATGCTGGTTAGGTACCGCCATGGAGTACGCGGATTTCGCGCTCTATGGCCTTGCCGCCGGCATTATTTTTGGTGACGTTTTCTTCCCGGAATCGACCCCGGCGATGGCGCTGCTCTCCAGTTTTGCCACCTGGTCGGTCGGCTTTGTTGCCCGCCCGATTGGTGCACTGTTCTTCGGCTGGCTCGGCGACCGCAAAGGGCGAAAGGTGGTGATGATCGCCACCATCATCCTGATGGGCGCCTCCACCACCTTTATCGGTTTAATCCCCAGCTATGCCTCGATTGGCGTCTGGGCACCGGCCTGTCTGGTGCTGCTGCGCTTTACCCAGGGTTTTGGCGCGGGTGCTGAACTGTCGGGCGGTACGGTGATGCTGGGCGAATATGCGCCAGTGGAGCGTCGCGGCCTGGTCTCTTCCGTGATCGCGCTTGGTTCCAACAGCGGTACGCTGCTGGCCTCGCTGGTCTGGCTGATCGTGGTGCAGATGGATCAGCAGAGCCTGCTCGAATGGGGCTGGCGCATCCCGTTCCTCAGCAGTGCGCTGATTGCGCTGGTCGCCTTATGGATTCGACGTCACCTGCGTGAAACGCCGGTATTTGAACGTAAAAAAGCGCAGATGGCAGCGGAACGTGCCGGCGTGCTGGCGGCGCAGCCAGCGGTCGACTCGCGTCCTTTCTTTCAGCGTACCCGCGCCTTCTGGACCATGGTGGGTCTGCGTATCGGCGAGAATGGCCCCTCTTATCTGGCGCAGGGGTTTATTGTCGGTTACGTCGCGAAGGTGCTGATGGTGGATAAATCGGTGCCGACCACCGCCGTTTTTCTGGCGTCGCTGCTAGGCTTTATCATTATCCCCTGCGCGGGCTGGCTGTCGGACCGCTTTGGCCGCCGGGTGGTTTACCGCGTGTTCTGCCTGTTGCTGATGGTCTACGCCTGGCCGGCCTTTACGCTGCTGGATAGCCGCGAGCCGATGCTGGTCATTCCGGTAATCGTGGTGGGAATGGCGCTGGCGTCGCTGGGTATCTTTGGCGTTCAGGCAGCCTGGGGCGTGGAGATGTTCGGCGTCCACCACCGCTACACCAAAATGGCGGTCGCCAAAGAGCTGGGTTCCATTCTCTCTGGCGGCACCGCACCGCTGATCGCCGCAGCGATGCTCTCTTACAGCGGTCACTGGTGGCCGATTGCGGTCTACTTCTCGGCGATGGCCACTGTCGGGTTCCTGACGACCTTTGTGGCGCCGGAGACGCGAGGGCGGGATCTCAACCTGCCGGATGATGCGATATAGCCGGACCAACAAAAAAGTACAGCAGGCCGTGTAATGCGGCCTGCTTTGTTTATGGAGGAAAGTGATGTGGCTAAGTCGTTAACAGGAAAAGTCACCCGCAGTGAGGTCGCGAAAGCGGCAGGCACCTCGGTGGCGGTGGTCAGTTATGTGATTAATAACGGGCCACGTCCGGTTGCCGATGCGACACGTCAGCGGGTGCTGGCAGCGATTAAGGCGACCGGTTACCGGCCAAACGCTGCGGCGCGCGCCCTGGCCTCCGGCAATACCAAAACCTTTGGCCTGGTGGTGCCGAATATCAGCAATCCGTTTGTCGCCTCGATGGCGCATGTGCTGCTGCAGGAGTCGCTGAACCACGGTCACGTGATGTTGCTGGGTGATGCCGGCGATGACCGTAAACGCGAGCTGGAGCTGATTCAGGGGCTGCTGAACCGGCAGGTGGATGGACTGTTTTATAACAGCGTCGATCGCCATCCCTACATTGAGATGATTAAAGCCAGCGGTACGCCGCTGGTGATGCTGGAACGGGTCGAGCCGCAGCCGGGCGTCAGTATGCTGCGGGTCAATGAGCGCCAGGCGGCCTGGCAGGTCACATCGCATCTGCTGAGTCACGGTTATCAGCAGGTAGGGATGATTAGCGGTCCGACAGAGATGCTTAACGCCCAGGATCGTATCCAGGGCTGGCGTGACGCGATGCAGGAGCGTGGCCTGCCGGTTGATGAGTCGCTGATCTTCCCGGCCAGTTACAGCCGCGAGGGCGGTTATGCGGCGGCCCGCACCATGATTACACAGCGTCGTGTGCCGCGCGCCCTGTTTGCCAGCAATGAAGGTCAGGCACTTGGCGCGCTCCGCGCCTTCTCCGAACAGCAGATTCGCGTGCCGCAGGATGTGGCACTGGTCTGTTTCAATGGCACCGAACACGCCGCTTTCCATGTTCCGACGTTAACTACCGTGCGCCAGCCGCTGCGTGAGATGGCGCGTTGCGCTATTCAGATGCTGAAAGCGGGTCAGAACGAAGCACAGCTGAAAGAGTTTCCCCACTATCTTGAAATCGGCGAATCCTGCGGCTGTAAACCGCAAAGCCAGAGTTAACCAGATAACACCATGAAACGAATAATTATTGATTGCGATCCGGGCAACGGTATCGCCGGTGCTAATACCGATGACGGGCTGGCGATAGCGCTGGCCCTGGCGTCTCCGGCGCTATCGCTGGAGTTAATTACCACCGTGGCGGGCAACACGCCCTGCGAGCTGGGTACGCGCGTCGCCAAAGATCTGGTAACCCGGCTGGGCTTAGCCATTCCGGTGGTGCAGGGCGCTCAGCAGGCACTTGAGGAAGATCCGGCCCCGTGGCGTGATGCACTGGATAATCGGGTGATAGAGTCAGGACTCAGTACGCTGTGGCAGGATGTGCGCCAGCCTGCGGATTTACCGGCGGATGCGGGCGAGGCGGCCGACGCCATCGGTAAGCTGATTTGCGACAATCCGGGCGAGATTACGCTGGTAGCGATTGGTCCGCTGACCAATGTGGCGCTGGCGATGCAGCGTTATCCGGCCATGGCGGAAGCGGTGGCGGAGATTGTGATCATGGGCGGCGTATTCGCGCTGGATGATTACATCAAAGACACCAATTTTGGACTCGACCCGGAAGCGGCGCATCAGGTGTTACACAGTGGTGCCACGCTGACGCTGGTGCCGATGGATGTCACCACCCAGACCTTGCTGACCCAGCAGGATTTAACCCGGCTGACCGCGGTTGATCATCCGCTTACGCAGTTTGTGCGCGAGACTCTGCGGCCGTGGATCGACTATTCCATGCAGACCCGCCAGCTGGCAGGCTGCTGGATCCATGATGCGCTGGTGATCGCCTGGCTGATGAATCAGCGGGTGGCATCCGGCATCGATTACCGGGTGGATATCGAACTGCGGGCCGGGCCGACGCGCGGGAAAAGCTGGCGTTATCGTCAGCCGCTGCGCGTCACTACCGGCATCCCGGAGAACTGTGGCGCGTTAGTGCACGTGCTGCATCGTGTCGATAATGCCCGGCTGTTAGCGATCATCGGCCAGGCTTTCAGTCGCCTGAATCCCGAATCCTAAAGCCTGAAAGCCTGAAAGCCTGAAAGCCTGAAAGCCTGAAAGCCTGAAAGCCTGAAATCATGAATACCGGGGCGCAATCCGCCCCGTACCCTTCCTGAATCGCCATTCTGACACGCTTATTTACAGCCTGAAGCAGCGGCTGACAATTACGTAGCACGCTAACCTTTCTGACATGATATATACAAGTGGTTAACAAAATTGCAACCACGCTGTGGGTTGCGCCCACCCCTTTCCGGCCGCTGTGCCGAAGCCGCTCAGACAGGATAGTGACATGCTTAACTGGACTCCGACCCAGCGAAACGTGGCGTTTGCCAGTTTTGCCAGCTGGACGCTGGATGCTTTCGACTTCTTCATTCTGGTTTTTGTGCTCAGCGATCTGGCGCACTACTTTCACTCCTCGGTTTCGGAGGTCTCGCTGGCGATTATGTTGACGCTGGCGGTGCGGCCGATCGGGGCGCTGCTGTTTGGTCGCCTGGCGGAGCGCTACGGCCGCAAGCCGATTCTGATGCTGAATATCGTGCTGTTTTCGCTGTTTGAACTGCTCTCCGCCTGGTCACCGACCTTTGGCGCGTTTCTGGCGTTCCGGGTGATCTACGGCGTGGCGATGGGCGGCATCTGGGGCGTGGCCTCGTCGCTGGCGATGGAAACCATTCCGGATCGCTCCCGCGGGCTGATGTCCGGTATTTTCCAGGCGGGCTATCCGTGCGGTTATCTGCTGGCGTCGATTGTCTTTGGCCTGTTCTTTGCCACTGTTGGCTGGCGGGGCATGTTCCTGATTGGCGCAGTACCGATTCTGCTGCTACCGTTTATCTATTTTAAAGTACCTGAATCCCCGGTCTGGCTGGCGGCGCGCCAGCATAAAACCAGTTCGGCGCTGATGCCGATCATTCGCCAGCACTGGAAAATCTGTCTCTATATGGTGCTGCTGATGGCCTGCTTTAACTTTTTCAGTCACGGCACCCAGGATCTCTATCCCACTTTCCTGAAAGTGCAGCACCAGTTTGATGCCCATACCGTCAGCCTGATCGCCATCGGTTACAACATTGCGGCGATGCTGGGCGGCATCTGCTTTGGGTCACTGTCTGAGCGTATCGGCCGTAAAAAAGCGATTATTCTGGCATCACTGCTGACGCTGCCGATTTTGCCGCTGTGGGCTTTTTCCAGCGGCTCATGGGCAATTGGCATCGGTGCGTTCCTGATGCAGTTTATGGTGCAGGGCGCGTGGGGCGTCGTTCCGACCTATCTGACCGAGCTGGTTCCGGCCAACGCACGCGCCGTGTTGCCGGGCTTTGTCTACCAGCTGGGGAATCTGATCGCTTCGGTCAACGCCACGCTGCAATCGCGTATTGCAGAAGCCCACGGCGGCAATTACGGACTGGGCATGGCGATAGTGGCGGGCACGGTAGCCGTGCTGATCTCTCTGTTAGTGGCGTTTGGTCGCGAGACGCGCGGCATCGAAATCTCCGGCGCGGTGGCCCGGCAGCCCGATTAACGCGCTTCGCAGACGTCGACCCAGCGGGCAGCCGTCAGCTCGGCCATCTGTTGCGGACTGATGCGCACGGCGCTATGGATGGCGCCCGCCGCAGGTAACACCTCGTCAAAACCGCGCAGCGAAACGTCGCAGTAAACGGTCAGCGGATTTTCCAGCCCGAAAGGACAGACGCCGCCGACCGGATGGCCGGTCCAGTTAATCACTTCATCCACGCTAAGCATCCGCGCTTTGGCTCCCAGCGCCGCTTTCAGCTTGCGATTATCCAGCCGGGCGTCGCCACGCGTCACAATCAGCACCACTTCATCTTTGACCTTCAATGACAGGGTTTTGGCGATCTGGCCTGGCGTAACGCCGTGGGCGCGGGCGGCCATATCAACCGTTGCGGTGCTTTCGGCCAACTCAATAATCTCAATTTCAGGGGCGTGTTCGGCAAAGAACTGGCGTACTGACTCCAGGCTCATCTTTCTCTCCAGGCTGATCGAAGGCGTAAAAATTGCCACAAGCCTCGCAGCCTGTAAACGAGATAAACGGAGATTTAGTGACAGAATGCGTCGCGATCAGCTGCTGCTTAAGGTGCAGTTGCCGCATTGCGCCACATCGGGGATGCGGTAACGCTGGCAGCAGCTGCGACGGACCAGTTCGCCGTTGCGGGGGATCATAGTGCGGTAGAGCGGATTATCGCTGCCATCCAGCAGCTGCTGGTTGAAGAACAGCGCCTGTTCCAGTTGTGCCACCGGCAGCTCACCGAGGGTGTTTTTTAGCTCGCCGAGGAACCACTGAAACGAAAAGCCCATGTTGTTCCAGATCAGCCTGGCATTGATATCGCCGTGGCGGGTAATGCTGTTCACTACCGGGATCAGATGCTGCTGTATCAGCCGATCGAGGCGCTGCTGTGCATTCAGGTAGTGCGCATCCTCATCCTCCTGCACCGCAATCCAGAACGCGGCGGGATGTCCATGCTGAAACTCCACCCGGATATGCTCGGGCGAGCAGTCGAGCGCGCGCGACTCCTGCAGCAGGGCGATCATCAGTGGCGGCAGCAGCAGACCAAAATACCACTGCGCCCACAGTGACAGCACCGGTTTTGCTTCCCGCACGGCATCAGGATGATCGCGATAGAGATAGTCGCTGTAACGCTGAATCAGCGGCGTAAACACGGCGGGCTGTGACCAGTCGGCGAGCGTCAGGCAATCGGGCGCGGCAGGCTGATCGAGCTTAATCGACTGCTGCAGATAGTCAGGCTGCTGCAATAGCCGTTGCTGCAAACTTTCCGCCAGCGGACGGTCGTTTTGCCGGAAGATCATCGACTGGGAGCTAAAGCGATTTTCCTGAGCGGTTACGGTTGCCATGTCGACTCGCGAAAGAGTAGATAAGAAAGCAAATGATAATCGTTATTGATTCACTCTTCAAGCCGTACAAAACATCAGCAGGAAAGGGCGGCTGGCCGGGGAGAGTAAATAAGTCAGGAACAGGAACTAATAGAATAAAAATCCGCTATACCGCGGTTACGGCATAATAATAGCCGCTTAATACGCAAGGGTATTACGCGTGTTCGCCGGACGTTGGATGATGCGCTTTAGGTAAATCTTCCCAGGCGAGAATGGTATTTCTTCCCTGATTTTTAGCCACATATAATGCGCGGTCAGCGTTCGCTACCGCCTGATCAAATTCATTATCATAAATAGGCGCAATGCCGGCGCTAATCGTTACATGGGTCGAAACTTTTTCATTAAAGCGGTGGGGAATTTCTAAATCGACCACATACTGACGAATTCGCTCCGCCAGTTTCATTGCAATGGAACTGTTGACGTTTGTCATCAGCACCAGAAATTCTTCGCCGCCATAACGGGTAACCACATCCCGTGAACGCACCGCATCGCGAATGGCCACCGACACCCGCGCCAGCGCCTGGTCACCCATCGCATGACCGTAATTGTCGTTATAGGCTTTGAAATGATCGATATCCAGCAGCAGGACATAATGACTGCCTGCATGGTTTTCCAGAATATTGTCGAGCCGGTTTTTCAGCCCGCGGCGATTATACAGTCCGGTGAGCGGATCGAGCATGCTGAGGTCACTGAAGGCTTCTTTCTCCTGATACAGCTGGCGCATCAGGCGCAGGGTAAAGTTATCGGCGCGACGACGCATCAGATGCTGCAACGAAAAACCAATCAGCGGCAGGGTGATGTTCAGCAGGATCAGCGGCAGGTGTTCCCCCTTATCCAGCAGCAATACGGTGACCACCGGCGGGGTGATATGCAGGCAAAACGCCAGCAGATGATCGCTCAGAGCGATGGCGCTGATAAAAAAAACGCTGAGCAAACTGATAATCAGAAAGCCATCATCAAAATAAGATGCCTGATGAAAGCGATAGTTAATGTGCCAGGCCCAGAGAGCACCCAGTATAAAAGACACCGGATTTAATAACGGTAATTTTAGTTTAGGACGGATTAAACAAAGACATAATATTGCGCTACTGAAAATAGCGACGCAAATTACCGGTAACGTCATTTCGCTTTTTCTGACCGGCGCCCAGCAGAATAGTGTAATAACAACGTTAAGAAACAACAAAAGCATGAGCGAAAGCCGATATTTGCTGTGTTTCAGTTCTTCATAAGATTGTAATTTCATTATAAATACTCGTAACGGCCCTGAAATATCAAAGCGCAAACCGGTAAAGCGCTTTACCGGACAGTGAGCAAATTATTGCTGTTATTAATAGTGTTATCGGCCGCAATCTAGCATTTTCCAACTGGTCTGTCATCTTCCTGGCCGGGCCAGTCAAAAACAGGCTGCATAAGGCACAAAACTGTCATATGATAATGGGAATGCTTATCATTTGAGGTTCGGATCATGGGGATGGCCATTATTGCCGCCTGCGGCCTGTGGGGATTTAGCTGGGTGATGGGGAAGAAACTGGATAGCGCCTGGGGCGTTCTGCTGCCGTGCGCCGCAATGCCATTGTTCGCGTTATGGGGACCGAGCTTCAGCCAGTGGCGGGTGGTGATGATCGTGGCGCTGCTGCTGACCATTGTAATGCTGTTTAACCAGCGCTTACGTCATTATCTGCTGCTGCCATCCTGTCTGGCATTAGCGGGCGGACTGGCGGCAGTGTCAGTGAATTTTCATCTGAATTAAAGGCAGGGAGTGAACAGCGTGTAACCGGGTTGCGGTAACAGAAACGATCATAAAGGGGAACTAAAGCAGGGAGATGACAACGTTGGTGCGAAGAGAGGGACTTGAACCCTCACGTCCGTTAAGACACTAACACCTGAAGCTAGCGCGTCTACCAATTCCGCCACCTTCGCATCGAGTTGTCTGTTCATATCACCGCAATGGTGCGAAGAGAGGGACTTGAACCCTCACGTCCGTTAAGACACTAACACCTGAAGCTAGCGCGTCTACCAATTCCGCCACCTTCGCGCAGTGCTCGCGATATGAAACTTGTGATTTTGGTGCGAAGAGAGGGACTTGAACCCTCACGTCCGTTAAGACACTAACACCTGAAGCTAGCGCGTCTACCAATTCCGCCACCTTCGCATACCCGTAACACCTTGAGAATGTTACAACCACGGAGGCGCATTCTAGAGATTTTACTCAATGCGTCAACAACTATTTTGTCGGGCTGAAACGATCGCTGTAAAAAGCAACGTTTTCAGCCCGGCGACGCGGTTAAACAGCGGAAAAAGTCTTAACGCGCTTTGGCACCGCGACCGTAAACGGCACGATAAACTTTGAAGCGGCCGGTTTGCGCCAGCACTTCGTGACTGCCAAAGGTTTCATCCAGCACCTGCGGGTAGGGCAGGAAGGCGTTAGCCACGATACGCAGCTCGCCACCGGTATTGAGATGCTTCACTGCGCCGCGGATCAGCGTCTGTGCCGCATCCAGACTGGTCTGGGTGCCTTCATGGAACGGCGGATTCGAGATAATCATGTCGAAACGGCCGGTCACGTCCGAGAAGACGTTACTGGCGAACACTTCGCCTTCCAGACCGTTGGCGGCCAGCGTCGCTTTACTCGCTTCAATTGCCGCGGCGTGCACGTCGCACAGCCACAGACGGACTTTTGGTGAACGCGCCGGCAACGACGCGGCAAGCACTCCGGCACCACAACCGATATCCAGCACCTTGCCTTTGGTATGTGCGGTGAAGGTCGAGAGCAGCAGTGCACTGCCGCTATCCAGGCCGTCGCGGCTGAACACGCCCGGCAGGGTATGCACGGTCAGATCGTTCAGCTGATAGGTATGACCAAAGGCGCTGGCGTCGAAGGTCGGCTGCCGATCAAGGCGGCCGTGATAGAGGCCACAGCGACGTGCGCTGTCGATCTTCTCCAGCGTGACCCACTGTTCCAGCATCCCTTCGGCACTGCGCACGCCGCTGCGGTTTTCACCCACCACGAACACATCGCAGCCCACCGGCAGCAGTGACAGCAGGTTTTGCAGCTGGAACTGCACTTCCGGTTTGTTCTTGGTCCAGAAATAGACCAGCGTATCGCAGCCCTGCACATCTTCCGCCTGCGCAACCAGTCCATAACGCGCCTGTTCGCCCATACGGTGGCTCAGGTTTTGCCAGTGATGATATTGCTGGGTATGCACCCGCGAAGAGGCGGTTTCCAGCTGAGCGGGCAGGTCATCCTGCAGATCGCCAGCAAATAAAACATGGCGGGCGGTAAATTCATCACTGTGGCGCAGAATGACTTCGCTGGCCGGGGTAAAAGCAGACATGTGGGGCTCCTGTAAGATCTGAGCGGGGATTATAGTGGTTTGTTGGCGCATGTTCGATGGGTTTGCTAGCATAGCGTCGCATTCAGGCAGCAGAACAGGTAACACCATGACGTCCAGGCGCGACTGGCTTTTACAGCAAATGGGAATTACGCAGTATCAGCTGCGCCGCCCGCGCGTGCTTCAGGGCGAAATTGCCGTCACGCTGGCACCGGAGACGCAGCTGATTATCGTGGCTGAGACACCGCCCGGCCTGCACGAACCGCTGATGCGCGACGTGCTGCATACGCTTAATCTGCAACCGGCTCAGGTGATGACCGTGACGCCGGATCAGCTGCAAATGCTGCCGGAGACGCTGCATTGCGCAGGATGGCTGCTCGGCGTTGAGAGTGAACAAACCTTTAACGGCGTGGCATTAACCAGCGCTTCCTTCAATGAACTGATCAGCAGCGGCGCCGCCAAACGCGCGCTCTGGCAACAGATGTGTAACCATGACAGCCATCTCTTTTCTCACCCCTGACGATCGGGCGCAGGCCTTCGCCATCGAGTGTCGTAGTCACGCCTTTCCATGGAGTGAACAGACCTTTGCCAGAAATCAGGGCGAACGCTTTCTTAATTTGCGGCTCGACGTCGACGGTCAAATGGCCGCCTTCGCCATCACTCAGGTGGTGCTGGATGAAGCCTCGCTGTTCAACATTGCGGTCGATCCCGCCTGGCAGCGCCGGGGATTTGGCCGCCAGCTGTTACAGCATCTGATTGATGAACTGATTAAACGCGACGTGCTGACGCTGTGGCTGGAAGTGCGGGCTTCAAATCTGCCCGCCATTGCGCTCTACCAGCAGCTGGAATTTAACCAGGTCAGTCGTCGCCCAAACTATTATCCCACTGCCAGCGGTCGTGAAGATGCCATCATCATGGCGCTGACGCTGTAGCGGTGTTAAGGAGCTTTGATGTCAGATAACTGGGATTGCATCCTGTTTGATGCAGACGATACCCTTTTTCACTTCGACGCCTATGCCGGTTTGCAGCGTCTGTTCGCCGGCTACGACGTGCAGTTTACCGATCAGGATTACGCCGACTACCAGGCGGTTAACAAGCCGCTGTGGGTCGATTATCAGAACGGTACCATTTCAGCGCTACAGCTGCAGACTCAGCGTTTTAATCACTGGAGCGAAAAGCTCAGCGTAGCGCCGGAGGTTCTGAACAGCGGTTTTCTCAGCGCGATGGGCGAGATCTGCACCCCGCTGCCGGGCGCGGTCAGCCTGATGAACCGGCTGCATGGCCGGGTGAAGATGGGCATCATCACCAACGGTTTTACCGCGTTGCAGCAGATACGGCTGGAACGTACCGGTTTTCGTGACTATTTTTCCGCGCTGGTGATCTCAGAGCAGGTGGGCGTGCCGAAACCGGCCGCAGAAATTTTTGATTATGCGCTGAAGCAGATGGGCAACCCGGATCGTCAGCGGGTGCTGATGGTGGGGGATACCCCGGAGTCAGATATTCTCGGCGGGATCAATGCCGGTCTGAAAACCTGCTGGCTCGATCACGGCACCCGACCGCTGCCGCAACATATCCATCCGACCTGGCAGGTCAAATCGCTGAACGAGCTGGAAGCGCTGCTGATCGGCTGACGGAAGCCGCCTCGCAAATCTAAATTGGCAGCATAAAAAAGGTCCGCATAGCGGGCCTTTTCGTTTTATCTTTACCGCAGCCGGAGCGTTACTCTTTCTTCTCGTCGTCCTCATCGCGATCCTCTTTCACCGGTGTGCTGGCGGTGAGCAGGAACGGCGATTGCTGCCAGCGGGTACGGCGATGGCGCAGCAGGGTGCGGGAGAGAATAATGCCGATCGCCAGCGCCAGCAGCATCATCAGGCGCAAAATATTGGTGGTGTTATCCACCTGACGCGATTCGGTGACCAGCACGTGGGTATCGAGCGTAACGCGCAAAAAGCCAAGCGGGCCGTCGTTACCCGCCAGCGGCTGCACAATCTGATGATTGAAGTAGCTGCCAGCGCGTTTGCCGTCCAGCGCCAGCCGGTCGCGCACGTTGATGTTTTCACCGCTGTGCGCCACTAAGCTGCCGTCGCCGTCATACACCGAGGCGTCGAGAATGCGGCTGTTAGCGGTCATCTGATTGAGAATGGCTTCAATCTGGTTGCGGTTATTTTCGCTGTTGTCCATCAGGGGCTTCAGGCTGAACGCCACCTGATTGGTCAGGGTATGCGCCAGCTCCTCAACCTGTTCAGACCGTGCCATTTGATGGCCGAGACTGAACCAGGAGGCACCCTGCATCAGGGCCACCAGCAGTGCCATTGAGATCAGAACGATCACCGTGCGATGTAAGCGAAATTTTAGTGCGGTTTTAGCCATCAATAATCCGTGTCACGTCACAACAGAAAGCCTGGAGATTATGTTGCCAGAAGCGGCGCAGACAAGGTAGCCTCTTGCGTGGTTTTGTTGTCCCTACAGGAGCTGTGATGCCAAATCGTTTAACCTGGTGCGATCTGCCCGCCGATGTTTCCCTCTGGCCGGGTTTGCCCCTTTCCCTTAGCGGTGATGAAGTGATGCCGCTGGATTATCGCGCTGGCCGGACTGGCTGGCTACTGTATGGCCGCGGGCTGGATAAGCAACGGCTGACCGATTACCAGCACCGGCTGGGTGCGGCGATGGTGATCGTCAGTGCCTGGAACGTAGATGAATATCAGGTGATTCGCCTGGCTGGCTCGCTGACGCCGTTCGCCAGCAGACTGGCGCACGACGCCGGACTGGACGTGGCGCCACTCGGCAAAATCCCGCACCTGAAAACGCCGGGCCTGCTGGTGATGGATATGGACTCGACCGCCATTCAGATCGAGTGTATCGATGAGATTGCAAAACTGGCTGGCAGTGGCGAGCTGGTGGCAGAAGTGACCGAACGCGCGATGCGCGGCGAACTCGACTTTACTGCCAGCCTGCGTCAGCGGGTGGCGACCCTGCAGGGGGCCGATGCTAATATTCTGAAGCAGGTGCGCGATGCGCTGCCGCTGATGCCGGGCCTGACTACCCTGACGCAAAAATTACAGGCGCTGGGCTGGCAGGTGGCGATTGCCTCGGGCGGCTTTACTTATTACGCCGAATACCTGCGCGATAAGCTGCATCTGTCGGCGGTAGTGGCCAATGAACTGGAAATTCGCGACGGCAAACTGACCGGCAACCTGCTGGGTCCGATTGTCGACGCACAATACAAAGCCGATACGCTGAAAAAGCTGGCGCAGCGTTTTGACATCGCGCCGGAACAGACCGTCGCGGTCGGCGATGGGGCCAATGACCTGCTGATGATTAAAGCCTCAGCGCTGGGCATTGCCTACCATGCTAAACCTAAGGTGAATGAGCAGACTGCGGTCACCATTCGCCATGCCGATTTGATGGGGGTGTTCTGCATCCTCTCCGGCAGCCTGATCCATGAAGAGCGTTAACTGAGGTATTGATTTGGCCAAAGCGGCAAAACGCGCATTTGTGTGTAACGAATGCGGCGCAGACTATCCACGCTGGCAGGGGCAGTGCAGCGCCTGTCACGCCTGGAACACCATCACCGAGGTGCGGATTGCCGCCTCGCCTGCTGCGGCGCGTAACGAGCGTCTGAGCGGCTATGCGGGCAGTGCCGGTACCAGTCGGGTACAGAAGCTGTCCGAAATCAGTCTGGAGGCGCTACCGCGCTTCTCGACCAGCTTTAAAGAGTTTGACCGGGTGCTCGGCGGCGGCGTAGTGCCGGGCAGCGCCATTTTAATCGGCGGTAGTCCGGGTGCCGGTAAATCGACCCTGTTGTTGCAGGTGATGTGCCGCCTGTCGGAAGGGATGAAAACCCTCTACGTCACCGGGGAAGAGTCGCTGCAACAGGTAGCGATGCGCGCCCATCGTCTGGGATTACCCACCGAAAACGTCAATATGCTGTCGGAAACCAGCATCGAGCAGATCTGCCTGATCGCCGAGCAGGAGCAGCCGCAGCTGATGGTAATCGACTCGATCCAGGTGATGCACATGGCGGAGATTCAGTCTTCGCCGGGCAGCGTGGCGCAGGTGCGAGAAACTGCCGCCTACCTGACGCGCTTCGCCAAAACGCGCGGCGTGGCGATCATTATGGTCGGTCACGTCACCAAAGATGGCTCGCTGGCCGGTCCTAAAGTGCTGGAGCACTGCATCGACTGTTCGGTTCTGCTGGATGGCGATGCCGACTCCCGCTTCCGCACCCTGCGCAGCCATAAAAACCGATTCGGCGCGGTCAACGAGTTAGGCGTTTTCGCCATGACCGAGCAGGGAATGCGTGAAGTCAGCAACCCGTCGGCTATCTTCCTGTCGCGCGGCGAAGAGGTCACTTCCGGCAGCTCAGTGATGGTGCTGTGGGAAGGGACGCGTCCGCTGCTGGTGGAGATTCAGGCGCTGGTAGACCATTCGATGATGGGCAATCCACGTCGCGTTGCGGTCGGGCTGGAACAGAACCGTCTGGCGATTCTGCTGGCGGTGCTGCATCGTCATGGCGGCCTGCAGATGGCGGACCAGGATGTGTTCGTTAACGTGGTTGGCGGGGTCAAGGTGACCGAAACCAGTGCCGATCTGGCGCTGATGCTGTCGATGGTATCGAGTCTGCGCGATCGCCCGTTGCCGCAGGATCTGGTGATCTTCGGCGAAGTGGGGCTGGCGGGCGAAATCCGTCCGGTCCCCAGCGGTCAGGAACGAATTTCGGAAGCGGCGAAACATGGCTTTAAACGCGCCATTGTGCCGGCTGGCAATGCGCCGAAAAAACCGATCGATGGCATGCAGGTTTTCAGCGCGAAGAAGCTGGCCGACGCGCTGGCGATTCTCGACGATCTGTAATGCGGCTGGCGTCCGCTGATGGCTTGCCGTCAGCGGGCGAGGGCGGCGCGTTCAACCTTATACGCATTCACGCAGGAGGCACGACATGTCGTCGTTTGATTATCTGAAAACGGCCATTCGCCAGCAGGGCCACACGCTGCAACAGGTCGCTGATGCCAGCGGCATGACCAAAGGCTATCTGAGCCAGTTGCTCAACGCCAAAATCAAAAGCCCCAGCGCGCAGAAACTGGAAGCACTGCACCGCTTTCTCGGACTGGAGTTTCCGCGCCGTGATAAAACGGTCGGCGTGGTATTCGGCAAGTTTTACCCGCTGCACACCGGCCATATCTATCTGATTCAGCGCGCCTGTAGTCAGGTGGATGAGCTGCACATCATCATGGGCTATGACGAGCCGCGCGATCGCCAGCTGTTTGATAACAGCGCCATGTCGCAGCAGCCGACGGTCAGCGACCGACTGCGCTGGTTGCTACAGACCTTTAAATATCAGAAAAACATCCGTATCCACGCCTTTAACGAGGAGGGGATTGAGCCGTATCCGCACGGCTGGGACGTCTGGAGTGAAGGGGTCAGCGCGTTTCTCGGCGAGCACGGCATCGCGCCGGATTGCATTTACACCAGCGAAGCGCCTGATGCGGAGATGTATCAGCAGCACCTGGGGATTCGGACGGTGCTGGTCGATCCCGACCGATCTTTCATGAGCATCAGCGGCGCGCAGATCCGTCAGGATCCGTTCCGCTTCTGGGAATATATCCCGACCGAAGTGAAGCCGTTCTTTGTCCGCACCGTGGCGATACTGGGCGGGGAATCAAGCGGCAAATCGACGCTGGTGAATAAGCTCGCTAATATTTTCAACACCACCAGTGCCTGGGAATATGGCCGCGACTATGTCTTTTCGCACCTCGGTGGCGATGAAATGGCGCTGCAATATTCGGACTACGACAAAATCGCGCTCGGTCAGGCGCAGTACATCGATTTCGCGGTAAAATATGCCAACAAGGTGGCGTTTATCGACACCGATTTCGTGACGACCCAGGCGTTCTGCCTGAAGTACGAAGGGCGCGAACATCCCTTTGTTCAGGCACTGATCGACGAATATCGCTTCGATTTAGTCATTTTGCTTGAGAACAATGTGCCGTGGGTGGCGGATGGATTGCGCAGTCTGGGCAGTTCAGTCGATCGTCGCGAATTCCAGTCGATGCTGGTGACGATGCTGCGTGAAAACAATATCGATTTTGTTCATGTGCGTGAGGATGATTACGACACCCGTTTCCTGCGCTGCATTGAACTGGTGAGAGCGATGCTGGGCGAGAAGAACGCCCAGCCGTGATCGAACCAGGGGGACCGGCGCGGCCCCCCTGGCGGACAGATTAATAGACCATCACGACCTTGCCACGCATATGGCCTTCCAGCACCCGCTGATGGGCCGCTTTGAGCGTTTCAACGCTTAAGCCCTGCAGCGTCTCACTCAGCGTGGTTTGCAGCTTACCTTCATCCAGCAAGGCTGCCACGGCATCCAGAATTTCACCCTGGCGCGCCATGTCCGGCGTGTTAAACATGCTGCGGGTGTACATCAGCTCAAAGTGCAGCGCAGCGCTTTTCAGCTTCAGCTGATCCATCGACAGCGGATGCTCGTTCTCAACGATGGTGCAGATGTGGCCCTGCGGCGCAATCAGCTTCGCCATGGTTTCCCAGTGACCGTCGGTATCGTTGAGGCAGAAGATATAATCGACCTGCTTAATCCCCTGTTTCTCCAGTTCACCCGGCATATCTTTGTAGTTAATCACCAGATCGGCACCGCGATCGCGGCACCACTGCGCCGAATCTTCGCGGGAGGCTGTTGCAATGACTTTCACCTTGCTGTGCAGCTTCGCCAGGGGGATCGCCAGCGATCCGACACCGCCAGCGCCGCCCACGATCAGCAGCGTTTGATCCGCGGTCGCCGCGTCGAGATTCAGTCGCTCAAACAATCCTTCCCACGCCGTCAGTGCCGTCAGTGGGATCGCCGCCGATTGCGCCCAGTCGAGGCTCTTCGGCTTGTGGCCAGTGATACGTGAATCGACCAGCTGCTCGGTGCTGTTACTGCCGGCACGGGTCAGATCGCCGGCATAGTAGACTTCATCGCCCGGCTTGAAGTTGCTGACTTTGCTGCCAACTTCCAGCACTACGCCGCTGGCATCCCAGCCGAGAATACGCGGTGCCTGCAGCCCGTTTTTGATTGCGCCTTTGTGAACTTTGGTATCGACCGGGTTGACCGAGGCGGCTTTGACCTCAACCCGCAGGTCGTACTCGCCTGGCGTCGGGGTTTCGGGGAAGATTTCAATGAAGTTCTCAGGACTCTCTGGATTAACAGCAATAGCGCGAATAGACATAGTGGATCTCCTGTGTTGTTACGCTAAGTGTAGAACCTGGATTTAGCGGTGATAAGATGGACAATCTTTCATAGAGTGTTCGTCTGAGGTGAACAATGGCGTTTCGTCAGTGGCAGGACATGGCTCTTTTCGCGCTGGTGGCGGAGTGCGGCAGTTTTACCGGCGCGGCGGAACGCGCCGGTTTGCCAAAATCGAGCGTCAGCCAGCGCATCAGCCAGCTGGAGCACCGACTCGGCATCCGGCTGCTGAATCGCACCACCCGCCAGCTCAACCTGACCTTTGCCGGTGAGCGCTATCTGCTGCACTGCCAGGAGATGATGCAGGCCAGCGAACGTGCCGATCAGGCGATCGCCAGCCTGCGTGAAAACCCCAGCGGCCGGCTGCGCATCACCAGCCCGGCGGGCATCGGCGCAACCCTGCTGGCGCGCTGCAATGCGGAGTTTTTACGGCTCTATCCCGATGTGACGCTGGATATTTCGATCTCAGATGATATTCGCGATCTGGTGCAGGAGGGCTTTGATGTGGCGCTGCGCACCGGTCAGCCGCAGGAGTCATCGCTGATTGGTCGTCGGGTCGGTTACTGCCAGCGGCTGCTGGTGGCCTCGCAGCACTATCTTGATCAGCATCCACCCATTATTCATCCGCAACAGCTTTCTGCCCATCGCTGCATCGCCCATCGTGCCTGGAATGAATGGGTATTACAGCGGGATGAGGAATTTTATCGCTGGCTGCTGCCGCCCGCGCATCTGACCGATAATCTGATCTATGCCCGTGAGTCGGCGCTCGGCGATGCCGGTATCACGCTGCTGCCGCGTTTTCTCACCGATGGAATGATGGCGGACCCGCGTCTGGTGCCGGTGCTGCCGGAGTGGCAGATGGAAGGAAATGAGCTGTGGCTGGTCTATCCGGGACGTAAACTCAATTCCCCGGCGCTGGCACGCTTCGTGGAGTTCGCGCTGCACTCGCCGGTGTTCAGGGAGTTTTATCGTTAATCGAGCAATAAAAAAGGCGGCATTGCTGCCGCCCTTAACACTGTTCTGTTACTTAATTATACGCTTGTACTTGATACGTTTCGGCTCCAGCGCTTCAGCGCCGAGGGTGCGCTTCTTGTACTCTTCGTATTCAGTGAAGTTACCTTCGAAGAATTCGATGTTGCCTTCATCCTGGTAGTCCAGAATGTGGGTCGCGATGCGGTCGAGGAACCAGCGGTCATGCGAGATCACCATCGCGCAGCCTGGGAACTCCAGCAGGGCGTTTTCCAGCGCGCGCAGGGTTTCGATATCCAGGTCGTTGGTAGGTTCATCCAGCAGCAACATGTTGCCGCCAACCTGCAGCAGCTTGGCGAGATGCAGACGACCACGCTCACCGCCCGACAGCTCACCGACGCGTTTACCCTGATCGACGCCTTTGAAGTTAAAGCGGCCGACGTAGGCGCGGCTTGGCATTTCGGTGTTGCCGATACGCATGATGTCCTGACCGCCGGAGACTTCTTCCCACACGGTTTTGGAATTATCCATGCTGTCACGGAACTGATCCACTGACGCCAGTTTGACGGTATCGCCCAGCACAATGCTGCCGGAATCAGGCTGTTCCTGACCGGACATCATGCGGAACAGCGTCGATTTACCGGCGCCGTTCGGACCGATGATGCCGACAATCGCCCCTTTCGGTACGGAGAACGAGAGATCGTCGATCAGCACGCGGTCACCGTACGATTTACGCAGATTGCTGACTTCCAGCACTTTGTCACCCAGACGTGGGCCAGGCGGAATAAACAGTTCGTTGGTTTCGTTACGCTTCTGGTATTCGGTGTTGTTCAGCTCTTCGAAGCGCGCCAGACGGGCTTTGCCCTTAGACTGACGGCCTTTAGTGCCCTGACGAACCCACTCCAGCTCTTTCTCAATCGACTTGCGGCGGGCCGCTTCAGAAGAGGCTTCCTGCGCCAGACGCGCATCTTTCTGCTCCAGCCAGGAAGAGTAGTTACCTTCCCACGGGATGCCTTCGCCACGGTCCAGCTCCAGAATCCAGCCGGCAACGTTATCAAGGAAGTAACGGTCGTGGGTAATCGCCACCACGGTGCCTTCGAAGTCGTGCAGGAAGCGTTCCAGCCAGGCGACAGATTCGGCGTCCAGGTGGTTGGTTGGTTCGTCGAGCAGCAGCATGTCTGGCTTTTCCAGCAGCAGACGGCACAGTGCGACGCGGCGACGTTCACCCCCGGAGAGAGTGGCGATTTTCGCCTCCCAGTCTGGCAGACGCAGCGCATCTGCCGCACGTTCCAGTTGGGTATTCAGGTTGTGGCCATCATGTGCCTGGATAATCTCTTCCAGACGGCCCTGCTCAGCGGCCAGTTTGTCAAAGTCCGCGCCCTCTTCGGCATACAGCGCATAGACTTCGTCGAGGCGTTTTAACGCGCCAACCACTTCAGACAGCGCCTCTTCAACGGACTCGCGCACGGTATGTTCGAGGTTAAGCTGCGGCTCCTGCGGCAGGTAGCCAATCTTGATGCCAGGCTGCGGACGCGCTTCCCCTTCGATATCTTTATCGATGCCGGCCATGATACGCAGCAGGGTGGATTTACCCGCGCCGTTCAGGCCGAGTACGCCGATTTTGGCGCCCGGGAAGAAGCTAAGGGAGATGTTCTTCAGGATGTGTCGCTTCGGCGGAACGACTTTGCCGACGCGGTGCATGCTATAGACGAATTGAGCCACGTTGTATTGAGCCTCTGGGTCTGTTGGTCATTTGGATGATGTCGAAGTTTAGCCTTTTTCACCGTCTAATCACAGCCGGGCCGCGGCGAATATTCCGATGCGTGCCGCAGTTCGGGATAACTGTTTGATTTCCGCACAACCCCGACACTATGCTGCTTTTTTGCCTTAAAAACCGGGAGAGTGACGATGAGAGTATTGATCGCAGCAGATGAACACGCCTGGGGCGGACTGATTCCGTCTATTCGTCAGCGGCTACCGGACGTGGAGTTTGTCGCCTCGGCAGGCCACGCCGCCGAAAGTCTCGCCGGCTTCGATGCGTTGATCCCCGGCATGTGCAAAGTGGACGCGGCGCTGCTGGCGACCGCCGATCGCTTAGCGCTGATCCAGCAGGCGGGCACCGGGCTGGAGGGGATCGACATCGCGGCGGCGAAACAGCGCGGCATCATGGTCGCCAATGTGCCGTCCGACAGCTCAGGCAATGCCGATTCGGTGGCGGAACTCGGTATCTGGATGATGATTGGCCTGGCGCGTCGCTATCACGAAATCGCTGATTGCCTGGCGCAGCAGCAGCTGGGCCAGCCGGTCGGCCTGGGATTGAAGGGCAAAACGGTCGGGCTGGTCGGTTTAGGCGGCATCGGCAAAGCACTGGCGGCGCGGCTCAGGCCGTTTGGCATGCGGATGATCGGCGTCAGGCGTGAAGCCGATGCGGCTTTCGCTCACCAGCACGGCCTGGCGTGGCTGGGTGACATGACTCAACTGCCGCAGCTGTTGCAGCAGGCCGATTTTGTGGTGCTCAGCCTGCCGGATAACCCGCAGACTCACCAGATTATTGACGCCACGGCGCTGGCGCAGATGAAACCGCAGAGCTTTCTGATCAACCTTGGTCGCGGTGGATTAATCGACAAAGCGGCCTTTCTCAGCGCGCTGAAAAACCGGTCGCTGGCCGGGGCCGGGCTGGATGTATTCTGGCAGGAGCCGCCCGATCCGCAGGATGAGGTGTTTCGCTATAACGTCATCGCCACGCCGCACATTGGCGGCGTCACAGATATCTCTCTGGCGGGCAACCTGAGCGGAGTGTGTGACAACCTGCGCCGCCTGCGTGACGGCGAAGCGGTGGCAAACCGCTGGGCGTGAACTTACGGCAGGCGCAGCGGAATCGCCTGTTGTGCCAGCCAGTCCTGCAGCGCCTGATCGGGCGCGCTGTCACTGACCAGCAGATCAAAGCGGCGCAGTTCGGCGATGCGGGCCGGCAGCACCTTGCCATATTTGCTGCTGTCAGCCACTAAAATGCACTGACGCGCCCGCAGCATCGCGTGGTGCTTCATCGCCAGCTCATTGGTGTTGTAGCAGGTTGCACCCTGATCTTTGTCGATCCCGGCCGCCGAGATAAACGCCAGCGTCGGACAGAGATCGTCGAGGATCGAATGGCCGCCGATCGGTGTGAACAGCGCATTATCCGCGTGGAACTCGCCGCCACTGAGGATCACATTGCAGGCCGGTTTCTCCTTTAACGCCAGGAAGGTATTCATAGCGCAGCAGATCGCGGTAAACGGCAGGGTGTCCGGGATCGCATCGACGATATAAGGCAGGGTGGTGCCGCAGTCGAAAAATACCGTGTCATTTTCGCCGATCAGGCTAGCCGCAGCCTGGGCCAGCCGCTGTTTTCGGGCGGCATTCTGACCGTGCTGATCGGTAACAAAGTAGTGGCTGGCGTGGCTCTTCGGGTCGCTGACGATATAGCCGCCCAGCAGCACCACGCTGGAGGCGGGCTCGCTAAGATCGCGGCGAATGGTCATTTCTGACACGCCAAGCAGTTGAGCTGCGTCTTTCAGATGCAGTTTATCGGTGCGTTTAAGCGCCTGAGTCAGCTTGTGGATACGTTCGTCGCGCCGGGTTTCCATGGTCATCTCTGTCTGTTCAGTATCCTGCTGGGCTGATTGAGGGAGCCGGAAACCGGCGTAATCATCGCGACAAACCTAACAGATTTTAAGGAGTTGCGTCCTCTCCGCCAGGCTGATTTTCAATCTTACCTGCAACGGCTAAACCCCGCAAACCTCATCCGCTACCGTCCGGCGGTGATATCAAACCGGCCAGGCGGCGTCCGGCGCGGTGGTGTCCGGTAATGTCTGATTGTTACAATCGTAACACGATGGGCGGCCGTAATTCGGCATATATTGGCAGAACTGCGCCTTCAGGATGTGGTTTTTATCACATATTTAACCTTTTAGAATTGTTATTGTTAATTTTATAACATTTGATGGTTAAAAAACATCCGGGAGAAAACAGTCATGGATATCGCGGTCATCGGCTCAAACATGGTCGACCTGATTACCTATACCAACAGCCTGCCGAAAGCGGGCGAAACCCTTGAAGCACCCGATTTTGCCCTTGGCTGTGGCGGAAAGGGGGCTAACCAGGCGGTTGCTGCCGCCCGAATGGGTGCGAAAGTGATGATGGTCAGCAAAGTGGGCGACGATCTGTTTGCGCCCAATACCGTGGCGAATCTGCAACAGCAGGGCGTGGATACCCGCTTCGTCACTACGGCGGCGGGCACTTCAAGCGGTGTGGCGCCGATCTTTGTCGACGATCGGTCACAGAACCGCATCCTGATTATTAAAGGTGCCAACCAGCAGCTGAAGCCGGCCGATATCGACGCCGCCGCTGAGGCGCTGAAAGCCTGCCAGCTGATCATTCTGCAGCTGGAGATCCCGCTGGAAACGGTCTATTACGCCATCGATTTTGCCCGTCAGCATCAGATCAAAGTGATCCTGAACCCTGCGCCAGCGGTGGCCGATCTCGACATCCACTACGCCTGCAAGTGTGACTTCTTTATGCCTAATGAAACCGAACTGGAGATCCTCACCGGTCTGCCGGTAGCCAGCGATGAGGAGGTGATCGCTGCCGGGCGGTCGCTGCTGAAGCGCGGTCTGAAAAACCTGATTATCACACTGGGCAGTCGCGGTTCGGTATGGATGAACGGCGATACGGTACACCGGGTGGCGGCAACGCCAGTCCGGGCGGTCGACACCAGCGGTGCCGGCGATGCCTTTATCGGCTGTTTTGCCCACCTGCTGGTTAAAACCGGCGATATCGCGGCCGCCATGACCCAGGCTTCGGCCTATGCCGCCTGCAGCGTGACCGGACGCGGCACCCAGCGCGCCTATCCCGACGCAGAGGGTTTTCAGCGCTTTCTTAATCTTCACTGAGGTGATGCTATGCAACAGAAAATTGTTCAGCAATCGGATGGCTACCTGAATAAAACGCCGCGCTTTCAGTTCATTCTGCTGTCGTGCCTGTTTCCGCTGTGGGGCTGCGCTGCCAGCCTTAACGATATCCTGATTACCCAGTTCAAAAGCGTCTTCGCCTTAAGCGATTTTGCCAGCGCGCTGGTACAGAGTGCCTTTTACGGCGGCTATTTTCTGATTGCGATCCCGGCGTCACTGGTGATCCGCAAAACCAGCTACAAGCTGGCGATCCTGACCGGGCTGGCGCTCTACATCCTGGGCTGCGTGGCGTTTTATCCCGCCTCGCACATGGCGACCTACACCATGTTTCTCGCGGCGATCTTTGCCATCGCCATCGGCCTGAGCTTTCTGGAAACCGCGGCCAATACCTACAGCTCAATGATTGGGCATCGGGATCACGCAACTCTGCGGCTCAACATCAGCCAGACGTTCTATCCGATTGGCGCACTGATGGGCATCGTGCTGGGTAAATATCTGGTGTTCCAGGAGGGGGACAGCCTGCAGAGCCAGATGGCGACCATGACCGCTGAACAGGCGCATGCGTTTCGCCTGACGATGCTGGAGCATACGCTGGAACCCTACAAATATCTGGTGATGGTGTTAGTGGTGGTGATGCTGCTGTTTATGTTCACCCGCTATCCGCGCTGCAAACCGCAAAGTAACGAAACATCGCTGCCTTCACTGGCGGAGACCCTTCGCTATCTGGCGACCAACCGTCACTTTAAACGCGGCATCGTGACGCAGTTTCTCTATGTCGGGATGCAGGTAGCGGTCTGGTCGTTCACCATTCGTCTGGCGCTGACGCTGGGCGCAGCCAATGAACGTCACGCCTCTAACTTCATGATCTACAGTTTTATCTGCTTCTTTATCGGCAAGTTCGTGGCGAACTTCCTGATGACCCGTTTCCGCGCTGAAAAAGTGCTGATCGCCTATTCGGTGCTGGGGGTGCTGACGCTGGCTTATGTGATGCTGGTGCCTGACTTTACCGCCGTTTACGCCGCGGTGTTCGTCAGCGTGCTGTTTGGTCCCTGCTGGGCGACCATTTACGCCGGTACCCTGGCGACGGTCGATAATAAATATACCGAAGTGGCGGGGGCGTTTATCGTGATGGCGATTGTCGGTGCAGCATTTGTGCCCGCGCTGCAGGGGCTGGTCTCTGACTCGGTTGGCTCAATGCAGCTGGCGTTTGGCGTCTCGCTGCTCTGCTTCGCCTGGGTCGGTTTTTACTTCTATGGCGAACTGCGCCACAAGAAACAGACCGTGTCCGGCGGTCGTCTGGTGGAGGATGCATCATGAAAACCCGTTTACCGTTGCGCCGTGAGCAATTTCATTTGACCCCTGAGGTTCTGCTGCAGAGCGATGACTTCCGGGTGGAACTGTTCCGTTATCCGGCGGGGATTGAAGCGGTGCGGATCCATAACCGGCGCGGGTCGGTGACGGTGCTGCCGTTCTTTGGTCAGATGATCTGGGATGTGCAGTTTGAAGGGCATACGCTGACCATGGGCAACAGCTTTAAGCAGCCGCTGCCCGGCAATTCGATCATCGACACCTATGGTTGTTTCGCTTTCCACTCCGGACTGCTGGCTAACGGCT
Organism: Pantoea sp. AN62; assembly: GCF_050432985.1. Taxonomy (NCBI): domain Bacteria; kingdom Pseudomonadati; phylum Pseudomonadota; class Gammaproteobacteria; order Enterobacterales; family Erwiniaceae; genus Pantoea; species Pantoea sp. AN62. The sequence continues at coordinate 69,757 of NZ_JBNPYB010000005.1, forward strand.
GTCCGTCGCCCGAGGACGATCATCCGCTGCATGGCGAAATGCCCTGCGCTCGGATGGACAGTGCGTGGCTGGTGCTGGACGCGGATACGCTGTCACTGGAGGGAGAGTGTGAATATGTCAAAGGCTTCGGCCATCACTATCTGGCCGCACCGGCGGTACGCCTGCATGCCGATCGGCCGCGGCTGCAGATTGAGATGACGGTCACCAATCTGGCCGGTGCGCCGATGCCGTTGCAGTATATGTGTCATCTCAACAGCAGCTGGATTGCGCAGGGACGTTTCCGGCAGTCGATCCCGGATCGGGCATTCCGGCTGCGCACCTCAATACCGGCACATTTACGGCCGACGCCCGCCTGGCGCGACTACACCGCACGGCTGGCGCAGGATCCGCAGGCGTTGCAGCAGCTCGTTCAGCCACAGTTATGCGATCCGGAGATCGTCTTTTTCGCCGACGATCTGCCGCAGTATGGCGATGAGGTGCAGTTTGAGCTGCACGCGCCGGCGGGATACGCCATGATGACGCGCTTCTCTACCGCTCAGTTTCCTCACGCCACCCGCTGGCTGCTGCACAATGCCGACCAACAGGTCGCGGCCTATAGCCTGCCGGCCACCTGTCGGCCGGAAGGGTTTCTGGCGGCGCAGCAGGCGGGCAGCTTAATCACCCTCGCCAGCGGCGAACAACGCCACTTTTCCGTCGAGACCGGATTGCTGTAAACCCGATGCGCGGCCTAAATCGCCACCAGGCCGCGCACGCCATCGGCTTCCATGCTGTCGCCGCGGCCACGCTGCACGATTTCACCGCGCGACATCACCAGATAGCTGTCCGCCAGTTCAGCCGCAAAGTCATAAAACTGCTCAACCAGCAGGATCGCCATATCCCCGCGCTGCGCCAGCTGACGGATCACCGCGCCGATCTCTTTGATCACCGACGGCTGGATCCCTTCGGTTGGCTCATCCAGGATCAACAGCTGCGGCCGACAGGCCAGCGCCCGGCCGATCGCCAGCTGCTGTTGCTGGCCGCCGGACAGATCGCCGCCGCGCCGCGACTTCATGGCAAACAACACCGGAAACAGCTGGTAGATCTCATCCGGCACCTGGCGGGCCTGTGATGCCGGAAAGCGGGACAAACCGAGCAGCAGATTCTCTTCCACCGTCAGCCGCGGAAAAATCTCCCGACCCTGTGGCACGTAAGCAATGCCGGACTGCACCCGCTGGTGCGGTTTACGGCCGTTAAGCTTCTGCTGCTGCCAGTGGATCTCACCCGATTTAGCCGGGATTAACCCCATCAGACATTTCAGCAGCGTGGTTTTGCCCACGCCGTTGCGGCCCAGCAGGCAGGTGATCCCGCCCACTTTTACCTCAAACGACAGGCCACGCAAAATATGACTGCCGCCATAATATTGATTCAGTTCAGTAACCTGTAACATCTCATCGCCCCAGATAAACGTCGATAACCTGCTCATTGGCCTGCACATCACGCAATGATCCTTCGGCCAGTACCTGACCCTGATGCAGCACCGTCACGTGGTCGGCAATGGTTTCGACAAAGCCCATATCGTGCTCCACCACCATCAGCGAATGCTTACCCGCCAGGTTGCGGAACAGCTCGGCGGTGTAGTCCGTTTCAGCGTCGGTCATTCCCGCCGCTGGCTCATCCAGCAGCAGCAGGTGCGGCTCCTGCACCAGCAGCATGCCAATCTCCAGAAACTGCTTCTGGCCGTGCGACAGCAGGCCCGCGCTACGCTGTCGTTCTGCGCCGAGCCGCAGCAGCTTCAGCACCTCATCGATCCGATCCTGCTGCTCGCCATTGAGGCGCGCGCGCAGACTGGCCCACACCGTTTTTTCGGCTTTCAGGGCGATCTCAAGATTCTCGAACACGGTTAACGCTTCAAACACCGTTGGTTTCTGGAACTTACGGCCGATCCCGGCACGGGCGATCTCAACCGGCGACAGGCGGGTAAGATCGCTGTCCTGATCGTAGATCACCCGCCCGGAATCGGGCCGCGTCTTACCGGTGATCACATCCATCAGCGTGGTTTTGCCCGCGCCGTTGGGGCCGATCACGCAGCGCAGTTCGCCGACGCCGATCTGCAACGAGAGATCGCTCAGGGCGCGGAAGCCGTCGAACGAGACGCTGATCTTCTCCAGTTGCAGCACCGGATCGCGCTGCGCCCGATGGCGATCCGCCGGATGAGGTTGAGTAAACAGTGCGTCAGTCATGTTTCCTCCGGCGCAGCAGGCCAATCACGCCGTGCGGCAGAAACAGCGTCACCAGGATGAACATCAGGCCGAGGAAAAACAGCCAGTATTCCGGGAAAGCGACGGTGAAAAAGCTGCGCGCGCCGTTAACAATCGCGGCACCCAGCAGTGGGCCGATCAGCGTACCGCGCCCCCCCAGCGCCACCCAGATGGCGGCTTCAATCGAGTTGGCTGGCGACATCTCGCCGGGATTAATGATCCCGACCTGCGGTACGTAAAGCGCCCCGGCCAGTCCGCACAGCATCGCCGACAGGGTCCAGACAAACAGCTTAAAGCCGCGCGGATCGTAGCCGCAGAACATCAGGCGGTTTTCGGCGTCGCGCACCGCAGTCAGCACCCGGCCAAACTTGCTGCGTGCCAGTGCGAAACCAATCGCCAGGCTCAGCAACAGCAATCCTACCGTGGCGATAAACAGGCCGATGCGGGTGCCGGTCGCGCTCACTGAAAAGCCGAGCAGGGTGGTAAAGCCGGTGAAACCGTTGTTGCCACCAAAGCCGGTTTCATTACGGAAAAACAGCAGCATACCGGCGTAGGTCAGCGCCTGGGTGATGATCGAAAAGTAAACGCCTTTGATGCGGGAACGGAAGGCAAAAAAGCCAAATACCAGCGCCAGCAATCCCGGTGCCAGTACGCTGAGGCACAGCGCCCAGGCGAAGTGCTCGGTTCCGCTCCAGAACCACGGCAGCTCACGCCACGACAGAAAGGACATAAACGCCGGTAAGCCTTCACCTGCCGCCTGGCGCATCAGATACATGCCCATCGCATAACCACCGAGAGCAAAAAACAGGCCGTGACCCAGCGACAGTAATCCGGCGTAACCCCACACCAGGTCGAGGGCCACTGCCACCACCGCATAGCAGAGGATTTTGCCGATCAGCGTCAGGGTATAGGTGGAGATCGCCAGCGGATGGCCGGCGGGCAGCAGCGCCAGAAACGGCATCACCAGCAGCGCCAGAGTGACCACCATGCCGATGCTGAGGGTCAGGCGCGGCGCTTTGCGCGCGGCGCGGAGCGTTATGGGTTGCGTCATCAGTCAGTCACCCTTCCTTTCACCGCAAACAGTCCCTGAGGACGTTTCTGGATAAACAGCACGATAATTACCAGAATCAGGATCTTGCCGAGCACCGCGCCGATCTGCGGTTCCAGCACTTTATTAACAATGCCGAGGCTGAAGGCAGCGACCACGGTGCCCGCCAGCTGGCCGACGCCGCCCAGCACCACCACCAGAAACGAGTCGATAATGTAGCCCTGTCCCAGTTCTGGCCCGACGTTGCCGAGTTGCGACAGCGCCACGCCGCCCAGTCCGGCAATACCAGACCCCAGACCAAACGCCAGCATATCGACCCGGCCGGTCGGCACGCCGCAGCAGTCGGCCATGGCGCGATTCTGCGTAACGGCGCGCACGTTCATGCCAAGACGGGTGCGATTCAGCAACAGCCAGGTGAGTGCCAGCACAAAGATCACAAACAGAATCACGGCGATGCGGTTCCACGGCAGCACCAGGTTAGGCAGCACCTGCAGTCCGCCTGACAGCCACTGCGGATTTGCCACTTCGAGGTTTTGCGCACCGAACAGCATGCGCACCGCCTGAATCAGCATCAGGCTGATACCCCAGGTTGCCAGCAGCGTTTCCAGCGGGCGACCGTAAAGATGGCGGATCACCGTGCGTTCCAGCGCCATTCCGATGGCGGCCGTCACCATAAACGCCACCGGCAGTGCCAGCAGCGGATACCAGGCCAGGTAGTGCGGCGCAAACTGCTGAAACAGGCTCTGTACCCACCAGGTGGCATAAGCACCGAGCATCAGCATTTCACCGTGCGCCATATTGATTACGCCAAGCAGACCGTAAGTGATCGCCAGTCCCAGCGCCGCCAGCAGCAAAACCGAGCCCAGCGACAGGCCGCTGAACGCCTGACCCAGCAGATCGCCCCACATCAGGCGTTTCTGAATCTGTTGCAGGCTGTCGGCGGCGGCGGCACGCACCGTGGCGTCTGGTTCGTTCGCCGGCTGGGTTAAGCGTTGCAGGCTGGCCTGAGTATTGGGATCGCTGGATTCGCCCAGCAGCTTAACTGCCTTCAGCCGCACCATCGGCTGGGCATCTGCCAGCTGCAGGTTGGCCAGCGCCAGCGCCAGTGCGGCATGCACCCGGCTATCCTTTTCGGCGGCCAGCCGCTGCTCAATCAGCGACAGCTGATCGGCTGCGCCGTCATTTTGCAACTGTCGCGCCGCGCGCAACCGCAGTCCGGCATCGTCGCTCACCAGCTGATGCGCCGCCAGCGCGCCGTTGACCAGCACCCGCAGCCGGTTGTTCATAAACAGTTTTTTCAGGCTGCCGTTCGGCTGTGGCTGGGCATCCAGCGGCAGCAACCTGCTGCCCTGCTGGCTGAACGGCTGTTTATTCTGGTCGATGACCACGTTTTCGGCGTGCAGCGCTTCCAGCAGCGGTAACCGGCTGCTGTCTGGCGCGGCAGCCCACTGTTGCAGCAGCGTCGCCTGCTGGCTACGGCTGGCAGCGGCGAAGTCTGCCGCCGGTCCGGCACTGGCAAACAGCGGCATCAGCAGCAGCAGGCTGAAAAGGCAGCGGCAAAGGTTCATAGAGAGGACCTCGTTAAATGGATGGCAGCGGACGATCTGTTTTGCCGTCCGCCATCAGCGCAACGGGCAGGCGCCGGTCGGCAGAGCCGCAGACCGGCGCGTCACGCGCTTACTGCGCGGCTTTCACCGGGTGGTCGGGCTTCTTATCATTACCGGCTATGTACGGGCTCCATGGCTGAGCGCGTACCGGTTGATCGGTCTGCCACACCACGTTGAACTGACCGTTCTCTTCCACTTCACCGATCATCACCGGCTTATGCAGATGGTGGTTGGTCTGATCCATGGTCAGGGTAAAGCCGTCTGGCGCTTTGAAGGTCTGACCGGCCATCGCCGCCCGTACTTTATCCACGTCGGTGGTGCCGGCTTTTTCTACCGCCTGCGCCCACATATGAATACCGACATAGGTCGCTTCCATCGGATCGTTGGTGACCACGCTGGCGGCGTTCGGCAGGTTATGGGCTTTGGCATAAGCACGGTAGTCAGCGACAAATTTAGCGTTGGTCGGGTTATCGATTGACTCAAAATAGTTCCACGCCGCTAACTGACCGACCAGCGGTTTGGTATCGATACCGCGCAGCTCTTCTTCCCCGACCGAGAAGGCCACGACCGGAATATCGGTGGCTTTAATGCCCTGATTAGCCAGCTCTTTATAGAACGGAACGTTAGAGTCACCGTTGATGGTGGAAACCACCGCTGTTTTGCCGCCGGCAGCAAACTTTTTGATGTTTGAGACGATGGTCTGGTAATCGCTGTAACCAAACGGGGTGTAGACCTCTTCGATATCTTTATCCTGGACGCCCTTACTGTGCAGGAAGGCACGCAGGATCTTGTTGGTCGTGCGGGGATAGACATAATCGGTGCCGAGCAGGAAGAAGCGTTTAGCACTGCCGCCATCCTCGCTCATCAGGTATTCAACCGCCGGGATCGCCTGCTGGTTGGGCGCTGCGCCGGTATAGAACACGTTAGGTGACATCTCTTCGCCCTCATACTGCACCGGATAGAACAGCAGGCCATTCAGCTCCTCAAACACCGGTAGCACCGATTTGCGCGATACTGAGGTCCAGCAGCCAAACACCACCGCCGCCTTGTCCTGGGTCAGTAGCTGTCGTGCCTTCTCGGCAAACAGCGGCCAGTTAGAGGCGGGATCGACCACCACCGGCTCCAGCTTTTTCCCCAGCACGCCGCCTTTGGCGTTGATCTCATCGATGGTCATCAGCGCCACATCTTTGAGTGGTGTTTCCGAAATCGCCATGGTCCCTGACAGGGAGTGCATGATGCCGACCTTAATGGTGTCAGCCGCCTGCGCGCCCCAGGCGAGGCCGATGCTGGCAACGGTAGCGGAGAGAGCAAAAGCCTTGAGCAATGAACGTCTTTTCATCGTGTTAAAACCCCTCAATGTTGTGTTTGTTATTCAATGGGTTGAAGCCGGGCCTGCTGGAGTCGGTGCAAAGTAATTTTCCTGACTTCCGCCTTGCTGACGGCGATGTGGTCAGTCAGGATGCGTTGTGCCTCCTCGGTCTGTTGCTGAAAAATTGCCTGTAAAATCTGTTCATGCTCCTGATAGGTGGCGGTTATCCGATCGTCAGAGGTGAAGTCGAGACGGCGGATAATGCGGATTTTCTCCGTCAGTTCGGCGTGAATACGCGCCATTTCCGGATTACCCGCAGCGGCCACCAGCGTCATGTGAAACGCCTCATCGTGCTGCGATACCGTCAGGCCGGCGGTCAGTCGCTCCGCCTGGCACCAGAAGCGCGTCAGCCCGGTTAACAGGGCGCTGCACTGGGCGGCGGGCAGGGCGCACAGCCGTTTTACCGCTTCACACTCCAGCACGGTTCGCAGGTCATACAGCGCTTCGAACCAGGCGAAATCGAAGTTCCTGATCTGCCAGCCGCTGCGGAACCAGACTTCAACAAAGCCTTCGCGTTCCAGCCGGAACAGCGCCTGACGTACCGGCGTGCGGCTGACCGCCATCCGCCCGGCAATTTCACTTTCACTGAAGCGATCGCCGGGCATCAGGCGAAAGGCGAAAATCTCCTCCTTCAGCGCCTGATAAACCCGTTCCGCCAGCGCTTCCGGGCGGGCTTTCGGGGAGGGAGACTGCATCGTCATGGTGACTCCTTATTCCAGCCACAGCAGGGTTTCGCCCGGACTGACCGGACGGCCCGCCTGGCAGGTAATGCGTTTCACCTGACCACTCCGGGGAGCGACAATCGCCAGCTCCATCTTCATCGCTTCGACGATAACCAGCGTCTGACCGGCGCTGACCGTTTCACCCGGCTGCACCAAAACTTTCCAGATGTTGCCGTTCATATCGGCCTGCACCGCCAGCGCGCTGTCATCCTGCTCAGCGATCGGGGGCGGCGGGTCCAGCGTCGGCGGCGCACTCTGCTCTTCCTGCGCCCACAGCGTCACCTCCTGCTCAAACGCGGCGGCCTGACGCTGGCGGAATGCGGCGATATCATCAGCGTTGTCCGCCAGGAACTGCTGGTGGGCAGCAAAATCAAACAGCGTCTCTTCGATCCGCAGGCTGGCGCGGCCTTCGCGGAAATCTTCCCGCAGCTGCGTCAGCTCGGCTTCACTCACCGGATAGAAACGCACCTGATCGAAGAAGCGCAGCAGCCACGGCTGTTCGGCGGCAAACTGGGGATTTTTCAGGAAGGTGTTCCAGATCGGTAACGTCCGGCCGACCAGCTGATAGCCGCCGGGTGAGTCCATGCCATAGATGCACATGTACATGCCGCCGATGCCGACCGTGCCTTCGGCGGTGAAGGTGCGGGCCGGGCTGTATTTGGAACTCAGCAGACGATGGCGCGGATCGATGGGCACTGCACAGGGCGCGCCAAGATAAACGTCGCCCAGTCCTAGCACCAGATAGCTGGCGTTGAACAGGGTGTCTCTGACCTGTTCACGCTGGGTTAAGCCGTTGATGCGCTGAATAAAGTCAACGTTGTTCGGCAACCAGGGAGCGCAGGCGCGTACCGTTTCCTGGTAGCGCGCTACCGCGCCGAGGGTGGCGCTGTCTTCAAACGCCATTGGCATCCACACCACTCGCGACGGCACTTTCAGCGTGCTGACATCGCCCAGCGTCGCCTCCAGCCCCAGCAACAGCGACATCAGGTCGGACTGGCTGATGATGCGGCTGTCGTAGCGCACCTGCAGTGAACGCACGCCGGGTGACAGCTCTTCTACGCCGGGCACCGCTCGTTCGCTCAGCGCCATCATCAGCAGGTGAACGCGCAGTCGCAGCGCCAGATCCAGCACGTTGTCGCCATATTCAATCAGCACATATTTGTCACCGGCCTGACGGTAGACCGCTTGCGGCGTGGTTGCGGTGGCGTCAATCGCCGCCAGTATGGTCGCGGAGCCGCTGGCGGTTTCGGCCAGCGACGGCACGGCAAACGTCGGCGCATGGTGCGGACGCAGGGTGGCGATCACCTGCTGCTGCGCCTTTTCTCGTGCCAGCGCGTCATCGGCACTGATCGGATGGAAACGAATGCGATCGCCTGGTTTAACCTGACCGACTTTCCACAGTTCGGCTTTGGCGATGGTCACCGGACAAACGAATCCGCCGAGGCTCGGGCCGTCGTGCGTCAGGATCACCGGAAAGTCACCGGTAAAATTGATGGCGCCAATGGCATATTCACAGTCGTGAACGTTAGAAGGGTGCAGGCCCGCCTCGCCGCCGTTGGCGCGGGTCCAGCTCGGTTTCGGACCGACTAACCGCACGCCGAGACGGTTGGAGTTGTAATGTACCTGCCAGTCGCTGGCAAAGAATTCGTCGATGGCAGCCTGGGTGAAGAAGTCTGGTGCGCCGTGCGGACCGTAGAGCACGCCGATACGCCATTCGGTGCCGTAGTGCGGAATCAATGCGGCATCAAGCGCCTGAGGGGCGCTGACCGGAGGCGGAGTGGTGCAGGCTGCCAGCGCAGGCTGGGAGATCGGCAGCATATCCGCAACCCGCAGCGTCCGTCCGGCATGGCCGCCAAACTGACCCAGCGAGAAGGTGCTGCGGCTGCCGAGATATTCCGGTACGTCGAAACCGTTGCGTACCGCGAGGTAGCCGCGGCAACCCTGCTGCGCGCGGCCCAGTGCCAGGGTTTGTCCCGCTTTCACCGTCAGCGGCTGCCAGTTGCTGACCGGTTCGCCATCCAGCGTGGCGGCGCAGTCAGCGCCGGTCAGTGCCACCGTCGCATCAGTGTGAAAGCGCAGCGTCGGGCCCTGCAAGGTAAACTCGAGGCCGGCCGCCGATTCGTCATTGCCGACAATCCGGTTCGCCAGACGGAAGGCGAAATCATCCATCGGACCAGACGGCGGAACGCCAATATCCCAGTAGCCGAGGCGGCCCGGATAATCCTGAATCGAACTGAAGGTACCCGGCTGCAGCACTTCAATCACCGGGGCGGCCGGGGTGAAACTGTCGAGAAAGCGTGTCCAGACCGTGCCGCTGTGAAAGGCCTCAGTCGCCACGATCTGGCGCAGGTAGTCGAGGTTAGTGGCGATGCCGTGCAGCTGGGTGGCATCCAGCGCCTGCTGCATTTTTGCCAGCGCCGCCTCGCGGCTGTCGGCATGTACAATCAGCTTCGCTACCATCGGATCGTAGAAGCTGGAGACTTCGCTGCCGGTTTCAATGCCGCTGTCGATGCGCACGCCAGTGGGAAAGCTGACGGCGGTTAACAGGCCTGGGCTGGGCTGGAAGTTCTTCAGCGGATCTTCCGCGTAGAGTCGCACTTCAATGGCGGCACCCTGGGGAGCCTGCTGCAGGCGCGGCCAGTCAATCTCATCGCCCGCCGCCACTTTTAGCATGCACTCGACCAGATCCAGCCCGGTCACGCATTCGGTAACCGGATGCTCAACCTGCAGACGGGTATTCACTTCGAGAAAGTAAAACGCCTGCTGGGTGACGTCGTAGATGTACTCCACGGTGCCGGCGCTGCGGTAGTTGACCAGCTGGCCCAGACGGACCGCCGAGGCCAGTAGCGCGTCACGCGTGGCCGGGGACAGGCCCGGCGCCGGGGTCTCCTCTACCACCTTTTGATTACGGCGTTGCAGCGAGCAGTCGCGCTCACCCAGCGCCACCACGGTGCCGCGGCCATCGCCGAAAATCTGCACTTCAACATGACGCGCGCGATCGATGCAGCGCTCCAGAAAGACGCCCGCGTCACTGAAAAACTGTTCGCCGAGGCGGCGCACGCTCTCCCAGGCACTGGCTAACGCGGCGGCATCGGCGCAGCGCGTCAGACCAATCCCACCGCCGCCGGCGGTACTCTTCAGCATCACCGGATAGCCGATCTGTTCGGCGGCCTGCAACGCCGTCTCCAGCGAATCCAGCAGCGGCGTGCCGGGCGTCATTGGCACACCGGCTCGCGCGGCCAGTTCACGGGCGCGGTGCTTCAGGCCGAACTCACCGATCTGCTGTGCCGTCGGGCCGACAAAAGCGATTCCCGCCTGCTCACAGGCTTCGGCGAACGGCAGGCTCTCTGACAGGAAGCCGTAGCCTGGCCAGATAGCGTCAGCACCGCTCTGCTGTGCCGCTGCCAGAATTTTGTCGATGCGCAGATAGCTGTCGCTGGCTTTATCGCCGCCCAGCGCAATCGCCACATCGGCCTGCTGAACGTGCTGCGCATTACGGTCGGCATCGGAGTAGACCGCCACGCTTTTCACGCCGAGGCGCTTCAGGGTACGGATGGCGCGACAGGCAATTTCGCCGCGGTTGGCAATTAATACGGTGCTGAACATGGTTCAGAGACTCCCTTGTGTCGCCAGCCAGTTGCGCCAGCCGCCAGTTTCGGTAATTTCCAGCGCGTTGTTCAGCGCCGAGCCTTCACAGATAAAGCCTTTCACTACCCGACCGTCTGCCAGCGTCAGGCTGCCGATGCCCAGCGGTGGCGGGATTTCTGCCACGAACTCGCCAAAGCGCGCCAGCGGGATATCCCACAGCTCGACGGTGATGGCGGCACCGCGTTCATCGCGCATCAGGCCCGGTTTTTTGATCGCACCGTCCAGCAGTGCGAACAGCCGATAGTGAGCGGCTGTTTGCGTCTCCTCTACCCACACCGCATCCCGGCTGGTCAGCTGGAAATTGAGCGGCATACCGGTGAGGTGAGCGCCGACCACCGCAACACGCACGTGATCGGAGGAGGGCGGCAGGGCGCGCGATCGGGTGGGCTGTGGCTGGCCGGTGGCACCGAGCGGCAGCGCCAGTTGCTGCTGCCAGCGCAGACCGAACTCAGCCAGTGCACGATCGTGCCAGGCGGGTGCGATCAGCGTGATGCCCGCCGGTAAATCGTCATTGCGGAACGGACCGGGCAGCGCCAGCGCGGCGAGGTCGGCCAGATTGGTGAAGTTGGTATAGGTGCCGAACTGCGAGTTGTAATGCACCGGCTCCTGAGCCATCTCCTCCAGCGTGTGGATGGTGGGGGAGGTCGGCACCACCAGCGCGTCAAACTGCGCCAGGGTCTGCTGAATTTGTCGCGTCAGCTCGGCCCGCAGGTACTCCGCCTGATAAGCCTCAACGGCGCTGTATTTCAGGCCGCTGGCGACGATGCCGTGCACCACCGGGTCCATCTCAGCCGGACGTTGCAGCATCTCGCCGACTGCGGCGGTGCGCTCGGCTACCCAGGGACCGGAATAGAGCTGCTCAGCCAGCTGGCGGAACGGAGTGAAATCAATCGGATGCAGCGTCACGCCCGCCACCAGCAGCGCTTCCAGCGCCCGATCCCAGGCCGCTTCGGCCGCCGCATCATCAAAGAATTCGGGATTGGCCGGTACGGCAAAATGTGGATGAGCGGGCAGGCTGGCCGGGGCCGTATGCGGATTGACGCGCGAATAGGCGTCACCGGCGTCGAATCCCCCGGCGAGGCTGGCGACGGTAAAAGCGTCTTCCACCGTCAGCGCGAACACCGACAGGGTGTCATTTAGCCGGCAGGCTGGCACCACGCCGCGGGCAGAGAACCAGCCTTTGGTCGGTTTCAGACCGACAATATTGTTAAACCCGGCCGGGACCCGACCCGATCCGGCGGTGTCGGTACCGAGGGAGAAGCCGACCAGCCCGCGCGCCAGTACCGAAGCTGAACCGGAGCTGGAGCCGCCACTGACGTAGTCGGCATCAAAGGTATTAGTGACCGCGCCATACGGCGAGCGGCTACCGACCAGGCCGGTCGCGAACTGGTCAAGGTTGGTTTTGCCGATCACCACCGCGCCGGCGGCTTTCAGCCTGGCGACCACCGTCGCATCATTGTCAGCGATGTAAGTGAAGGCCGGACAGGCGGCGGTGGTCGGCCAGCCAGCGACATCGGTGTTGTCCTTGACGGCGAACGGGACGCCAAACAGCGGCAGCGACGCCGGATCGCGTTGAAACTGTGCCAGCAGCGGTTCCAGCTGCGCCATTAGCTGCGCCGGCGTGGCAAGATAGATCCAGGCATTATCCTGCGGATCCAGCGCCGCCAGATGGGACGCCAGCAGCGGAATGACCTGCTGTGGGGCCAGTTGCAGCCGTTGCTGCCAGTCGTGAAGGGTCAAGCCAAAGGTCGAAGCCATACGATGAATTCCAGCTGGTATACAAGATGGAGTTCAACAGAGCAAAGGCTGTGCCATTTTTTTAACACCCTGATTCAACGGGTTATCCGCGTTTGTCATAAGAATTTGTGATGATTATTTGCACAATGGCGGCGCAGGAGGCGGGCGATAGCGGTGCGTTTAGTCCTGCCGTGCGTAAATTTTGTGAAGAACATGGCAAGAGCCGGGTGGCCTGGTTAGCATGAAGGGAGTCTGGCAACTCGCCGACGCCCAGCAACAGAGGAGATTTACGTGGTGAAGTGGCGTAACTGGATGGTAGGGATCTGCCTGGTCGGCACGGCCAGCAGCGCATGGGCCGATTCGCTTGATCAACAACGACAGCGTTATCAACAAATTAAACAGGCCTGGGACAGTAACCAGATGGCCACGGTGGATCAACTGTTGCCAACGCTACAGGATTATCCGCTCTATCCTTATTTGCAATATCGCCTGCTGGCGCAGGATCTCGATCAGGAGACCAGCCTGGCGGTACAAAACTTTATCCGACAATATCCGACGTTGCCGCCGGCGCGATCGCTCAGCACCCGTTTTATCAACGTGCTGGCGCATCGTCAGGACTGGCAGGGCGTGCTCAACTTCAGCCCGACCGAGCCGAAACCGGTGCAGGCACGCTGTAACTGGTACTACGCCAAATGGGCCACCGGTCAGCAGCAGGCGGCCTTTGACGGTGCCAAACAGATCTGGCTGCGCGGCACGGCGCTGCCCAATGACTGCGATAAACTCTTCTCGGTATGGCAATCCTCTGGCCAGCTCTCACCGATCACCATTCTCGAACGTATCCGGCTGGCGATGAAAGCCGGTAACGACAGCCTGGTGAGCTTCCTGGCGAAAACGCTGCCGGCTGATTACCAGACCATGTCTGACGCGATCCAGGCGTTGCAGCAGGACCCGCTGACGGTCAGCACCTTTGCCAGCGCCGTCGGGCCAACAGACTTTACCCGCCAGGCGACGATCTACGCCTTCACCCGGGTCGCCCGCCAGGATATGGAGAATGCCCGCAGCCTGATCCCGATTCTGGTGCGGGCGCAGAAGATGGGGCCGGAAGATGAGCAGGCGCTGAAAGAGATTGTGGTATGGCGCATGATGGGCAGCGATCTGACATCGGAACAGGCGCGCTGGCGTGATGCGGTAGTCATGAACAGTGAATCGACCGCGCTGGTGGAGCGCCGGGTGCGGCTGGCGCTCAGCCAGCACGATCGACGCGGCCTGAATACCTGGATCGCCCGTCTGCCGCTGGAAGCCAAACAGAAAGATGAATGGCAGTACTGGCAGGCCGATCTGCTGTTTGAGAAAGATCGTAAAGAGGAAGCGGAAGAGATCCTGCGCAAGCTGATGCAGGCTCGCGGTTTCTATCCAATGGTGGCGGCGCAGCGGTTAGGCGTCGATTATCCGCTGCAGGTTGATGAAGCACCGAAGCCGGATAGCGCAACGGTGCAGGGCGCAGAACTGGCCCGGGTGCGTGAACTGATGTACTGGGGTCTGGATAACCTGGCGCGCAGCGAATGGGCCAACCTGATTGCCAGCCGTCCGCACAATCAGCAGCAGATGCTGGCGCGTTACGCTAACGAGCAGGACTGGTGGGATCTCAGCGTGCAGGCCACCATTACTGCGAAGATGTGGGACAGCCTGAAAGAGCGGTTCCCGCTGGCGTGGCAGAGCGTTTATCAGCGTAATACTCAGGATAAGCAGATTCCACCGAGCTACGCGATGGCCATTTCACGTCAGGAGAGCGCGTGGAACCCGAAAGCACGTTCACCGGTCGGAGCCAGCGGCCTGATGCAGATTATGCCCGCCACTGCGGCGCATACCGTTAAGATGTACAACATGCCGGGCTATGCGAACGCCAGTCAGCTGCTGGACCCTGAGACCAATATTCAGATCGGCACCCAGTATCTGGAGTATGTCTACCAGCAGTTTGGTCAGAACCGGATCTTCGCCTCGGCGGCTTACAATGCCGGTCCCGGCCGGGTACGTAGCTGGCAGAAAACCAGTGGCGGTAATCTCGATGCGGTGGCGTTTATTGAGACCATTCCGTTCTCAGAAACCCGCGGCTACGTGAAGAACGTGCTGGCGTATGACGCCTACTATCGTCACTTCATGGGCCAGCCTGACAAGATCCTGTCAGATGGCGAGTGGAATCGCCGTTACTAGCTGTGCTAAGCTTCCGTACTCTTTAGCGAGTACGGAAGCCTCTTCATGACCCAACCTGATTCTCACGCCACCGAAGATAGCTGGCATCGCTTTGTCGCGCTGATGCAGCAGGCCTTTACAGACGGCCATGCGCTGCCGCTGATGCAGCTGATGATGACGCCAGATGAGCGCGAAGCCTTTGGCACCCGTCTGCGGATTATTGAAGAGCTGATGAACGGCGAGATGAGCCAGCGCGAGCTGAAAAACGAGCTTGGCGTCGGCATCGCGACCATCACACGTGGCTCAAACAGTCTGAAAGAGGCGCCACCGGAGCTGAAACGCTGGCTGGAAGCGCGCCTGGGTCGCGGCTGATTACTGCTGATAAAGCGGATGAACAAACGGGCAGAGCGCCAGAATCAGTGCCTGATGATAGACGCTGGAGCGGCTGAGCAGACCCTGAGTAAAGGCACCAATCGCGCCGCCCTGCTGTTTAATATTCTCAATGCCGGTTAACCGTGCCATCTCTTCGCCCAGCTCGCGGCCTTCACGTAATCCAGCCAGTACCACCGGCGGTAGGGTGAAGCTGGCCGAACGCGATTCTCCCCGCTGTTTCTGATTTTCTACCACCATCCAGGCGAAGGCGCAGTCATCTTCAATGCCGGCCTCGATGGCCACCCAGAATGCCGCTTCAGGTCGGACCTGTCGCGCATTCATCACGCGCTGGCGTGCGCCGGTTCGCGTTTCAAGGTGGGTTAACGGTTGTGCTGCAACGCCACTATCGACCTCGACCCCCTCAATATGGCAGGATCCCTCGCCGAAAACGTCGTTGAATGCCTGCGCAATCGCGCGAATCTTCGCTGGGTTGGTGGTGGCTGCGACAACATGGTACATAATTGATTGAACCCTTAGGTGATTAAGAGCCTATCCCATCGGGCTATTTTATTTGGCAGTCTGAAGTTGGGCAGTGCTCACAATCCTCACGTACTCCGTGTACGCTCCGGTTGTTTCGCGCTATCCGTGTCCAGACTGGCTGCAACAATGACGCCTGATGGGGGGAGGCTCTAAGGCGATTTTTGTCGCAGTATAACGGAAACTAAGCATGCTACAGGTCTATCTTGTTCGTCACGGTGAAACGGTATGGAATGCGGAACGCCGCATTCAGGGTCAGTCCGACAGTCCGCTGACGGAAAAAGGTGAGCAACAAGCCCATCAGGTGGGAGAACGCGTCAAAAAACTGGGCATTACGCACGTCATCTCCAGCGATCTCGGGCGTACGCGTCGCACTGCTGAGATCATTGCTGATGCCTGTGGTTGCGTGGTGACGCTCGATCCCCGGCTGCGCGAACTGAACATGGGAGTGCTGGAGAAGCGCCCGCTGGATGAGTTAACCGCCGAAGAGGAACAGTGGCGCGCCACGCTGGTTAACGGCACGGAAGGGGGACGCATCCCGGAAGGTGAGTCGATGACCGAGATGGCGGAGCGGATGCATCAGGCGCTGAATGCCTGTCTCGAACTGCCTGCCGGCAGCCGGCCTCTGATTGTCAGTCACGGTATGGCGCTGGGCGTGCTGGTCAGCACCATCCTCGGCCTGCCAGCGCATGCGGAACGGCGCCTGCGGCTGCGCAACTGCTCGATCTCACGCGTCGATCATCAGCAGAGCGCCTGGCTGGCAGAAGGCTGGGTGGTGGAAACCGCCGGGGATATTTCCCATCTGGATGCGCCTGCGCTCGATGAGCTGCAACGCTAACGACGGTGAAGCGCCTCTGCCGTCGTGATGACGGCAGAATCGCTTAGTTGCCGGCGGGCTGGCGACGAATCGGAATCAGATATTCACACTGGATTTCGGATGGCGGCTCGCTGCGCTTTTTGCCACCGTGGGTGTAGAAGCGTTCAATATCCTGTCCCTGACGGCGGGTCAGCCCCAGCGTTGGCATACAGGTGCCGTACAGCAACAGGATAAACTCCTGCAGCTCGACGCGCGGCCCGGTGTAGGTGAACTGCACATAGTCGCCCGCTTCGAGGATGACGCTCTGGCCGGAGTGCAGGTTCATTGCGCTGTCGGCCGGCACCGCCGTGGTATAGAGAATTTCCTGCTCGTCATCCTTATCCTGACTGGCGCGCACCTGATGCAGGCCATACAGCACCGGCGGCACCGTGTCGGTTTCCAGCAGGAACTGCTTCCAGAAGTGGATGCGCATTTCGTCGCGGTAACTGGAAATCTGTTCCAGTGTACAGGTGTAGTTCTGGGTTTGACCCACCAGCACCGTTTCCGGCAAGGTGACAAACGTCGGTTCAGGCTGCTTCTCATCGCTGAGGCGAATCGGCGGACGAATACCGAATGAGTTCCACTCCGAAGAGCGACGATACCAGGCCGGCGTCTGATTAAACTGCTTTTTAAACGCGCGGGTGAAGGTCTGCTGCGAGTCGAAACGATACTGCAGGGCGATGTCCAGAATCGGACGGCTGGTCAGGCGAAGCGCGACCGCGGCTTTTGACAGACGCCGCGCACGAATATAAGCGCCTATCGCGTGGCCGGTGACGTCCTTGAACATCCTTTGTAAATGCCATTTAGAGTAACCGGCTTTCAGGGCAACGTTATCCAGTGAAAGGGGTTGATCCAGATGGCTCTCCAGCCAGACAAGCAAATCGCGAATGATACCGGCTTGGTCCATAAAACATCCTCATACTCTGGTGGTGCAGCTAAACGCAGTCGTCGAATAATAGCACTAAATGCTCAAAAGGCGTGGGCAGCTTTCTCGGGAAGATTGTGCTACGTCAGTGCGGGCTTAAACCCGTTTTGGTTTGGTCATTAACTCGATTGACAGTACATTACAGTCACATCTATTCCATTTGCAATGGTAACTCCATGACAATATCTCGCCTTATGATCGCCGCATTTGCCACCCTGACCTTTTCCAGCCCGCTGCTCGCCGAGGAGATCGGCTCGGTAGATACGGTATTCAAGATATTTGGCCCCGACCATAAAATTGTCGTTGAGGCTTTCGATGATCCTGATGTTAAAAATGTAACCTGTTATATCAGTCGGGCGAAAACCGGCGGCATTAAAGGCGGATTGGGTCTGGCGGAAGATACCTCGGATGCGGCAATCTCCTGTCAGCAGATCGGTCCGGTCGAGCTGAGCGACAAGATTGCGCAGGGCAAAGCGCAGGGCGACGTGGTGTTTCGCCAGCGCACCTCGCTGATCTTCAAGAAGCTGCAGGTTGTACGCTTCTTCGATAAAAAGCGCAACGCCTTAGTCTATCTGACCTACTCCGACAAAGTGGTGGAAGGCTCGCCGAAAAATGCGCTGAGCGCCGTACCAATAATGCCGTGGCACTAAGGCAAAAAAAAACGCCCGTCAGGGCGTTTTTTCTCTGCGCAGCGATTAGTCCTGCAGATCACCGCAGAAGCGATAACCTTCACCGTGAATGGTGGCAATAATCTCTGGCGTGTCCGGCGTGGATTCGAAATGCTTACGGATCCGGCGGATGGTGACGTCAACGGTGCGGTCATGCGGCTTGAGGTCGCGACCGGTCATTTTTTTCAGCAGATCCGCACGGGTCTGGATCTTGCCCGGATTCTCGCAGAAGTGCAGCATGGCGCGGAATTCACTGCGCGGCAGCTTATAGTGTTCACCGTTCGGGTTGATCAGTGAGCGGCTGTTGATATCCAGCTCCCAGCCGTTGAACTTATAGCTTTCAACCTGACGACGCTCTTCGCTTGGCAGCGCCAGATTCATGGTGCGTGACAGCAGGTTACGGGCTCGAATCGTCAGTTCACGCGGGTTAAACGGTTTAGTGATGTAGTCGTCAGCGCCAATTTCCAGACCGAGAATTTTATCGACTTCGTTATCACGGCCGGTCAGGAACATCAGGGCGACGTTAGCCTGTTCGCGCAGTTCACGGGCCAGTAACAGGCCGTTTTTACCGGGCAGGTTGATGTCCATGATCACCAGATTGACGTCATTGTCGGTCAGCACCTGATGCATTTCAGCACCATCAGTCGCCTCATACACCACATAACCTTCCGCCTCAAAAATACTTTTGAGGGTATTACGCGTGACCAGTTCGTCTTCAACGATAAGAATGTGCGGGGTCTGCATGTTTAGCTACCTAAAATTTGCCAACAAATTGAAAACAGGGCGTACATCGGTATGGCGTTCTTCATCATCGAGAGCGGCGGACCGTGCTGAACCGTTGTATGGAATACTATTTTGATAAGCCATCTATCAACGTCAACAACAGGATTAGCTCAGCCAGTCAGGATGAAAATTGCATGCCCCGTGAGAGAATAATAATGGCGCATATCCTAACTGCATTAACAGCAACCTAACAGCACCAACTACAACCGATAAGCATAAAAACAACGCTTCGTTGACTTATATCAAATGCAATTGTAGCACGTTAACACTTTTGTGAAAAACTTCTCGTAGATTGCCTGCTTAGCTCACAAAAAGCAGCTTTTTCGCTACATTTATGACGGACAAATCGCAAACTAAAACCGGCCGGCAATGATATTTTATCTTATTGAATTAAAAAAACTTTATAAACCTTTCGTCAAGAACAGATGCTTAAGGCCGAAAAGGCCACCGATCGATGATTTTAACCAGTTTTAACATCCTGTTTTCTTATTCTCAGCGGGCGGCTTAATCATTAACAGCCGTGTTAATATGGCGTTATGTCAGCAAACCAATGGAATAAACATGCTTTTCCCCCTGATTCTCGTCTCGCCTGCACGGGCTGAAAATATTGGCGCTGCGGCGCGTGCCATGAAAACCATGGGCTTTAGCCAACTGCGGATTGTCGCCAGCGATGCCTGGCAGGAGCCGGCTGCACGCCGGGTTGCACATGGCGCCGGTGATATTCTCGATAACCTTCAGACGTTTGCGACCCTAGCCGAGGCGTTAGCTGACATCGATTTCTCCGTAGCGACCACCGCGCGCAGCCGGGCAAAGTTCCGCTACTATGCCACGCCTGAACAGGTCGAAACCCAGCTACTGGAAAAACGGCAGTGGGTAAACAGCATGGCGCTGGTGTTTGGCCGCGAAGACAGTGGGCTGACTAACGAGGAGCTGGAGCAGGTTGATCTGCTGACCGGTATCCCGATGGCAAATGACTACCCGTCGCTGAATCTGGGGCAGGCGGTGATGGTTTATTGTTACCAGCTGGCGAAGCTGAATCAGATTGCGGCACCGGTGGTAACAGCGGCAGATGGGCAGCAGCTGCAGGCGCTGCGTCAGCGTTTTCACCAGTTATTGCAATCGCTGGAGGTCAGTGACGACGAGAAAATGGCAGACTGGATCGATCAGCGTATTGGCCTGCTGGAACAGCGTGACAGCGCGATGCTGCATCGCCTGCTGCACGACATAGAAAAAAAACTTATAGATAAATCCTCGGGAAAAAGCTGATTTCACAGCAACAGATCGTAGAGAATTTTAGCAAGGCAAACGATCGCACACCATTTTGCGCTTTCACAGGCAGCTGTGCGCAGTGATGGAAATTTGAGCTTCGGACAAATTCGTTGACTTAACGTGCGCTTTGCTTTACTTCTGAAAGCCAGACGGACAGACAAAAACAGACAGAAAATAAATCTTAATGCGTAAAATCAGCCTGAACACCACAATTATTACCACCACCATTACCACAGGTAACGGTGCGGGCTGACGCATACAGGAAAAAACAGAAAAAAGCCCGCACCTAAACAGTGCGGGCTTTTTTTTCGGCTTAAATTCAGGAGAGTTTATATCATGCGAGTGCTGAAATTCGGCGGGACCTCGGTGGCGAATGCGGAACGGTTTCTTCGCGTCGCCGACATTCTGGAAAGTAATGCGCAACAAGGACAGGTTGCAACCGTGCTCTCTGCGCCAGCAAAGATTACTAACCATCTGGTGGCGATGATTGAAAAAACCATCAGCGGTCAGGATGCTTTGCCGAATATCAGCGATGCCGAACGCATCTTCAGCGAGCTGCTGACCGGTCTGGCTGCCGCCCAGCCCGGCTTTGAGTATGATCGCCTGAAAACCCGCGTTGATCTTGAATTTGCGCAACTGAAACAGGTGCTGCATGGCATCAGCCTGTTAGGCCAGTGCCCCGACAGCGTCAATGCGGCCATTATCTGCCGTGGTGAAAAACTCTCGATTGCGATCATGGAAGCGCTGCTGCAGGCGCGTGGTCACGAAGTTAGCGTAATCGATCCGGTGGAAAAACTGCTGGCGGTCGGTCACTACCTCGAATCGACCGTGGATATCGCCGAATCGACCCGCCGCATTGCCGCCAGCCAGATTCCGCCGCACAACATGATCCTGATGGCCGGCTTCACCGCAGGCAACGAACGTGGTGAACTGGTGGTACTGGGGCGCAACGGTTCAGACTATTCGGCGGCGGTACTGGCAGCCTGTCTGCGCGCCGACTGCTGCGAAATCTGGACCGATGTGGATGGCGTCTATACCTGCGATCCGCGTCAGGTACCGGATGCGCGTCTGCTGAAGTCGATGTCCTACCAGGAGGCGATGGAGCTCTCTTACTTCGGCGCCAAAGTTCTGCACCCGCGCACCATCGCGCCCATCGCCCAGTTCCAGATCCCCTGCCTGATTAAAAATACCGCCAATCCGCAGGCGCCAGGCACGCTGATCGGCGGCCACGGCGAGCTGGATGAGAATCCGGTCAAAGGCATCACCAACCTGAATAATATGGCGATGGTGAACGTCTCCGGTCCCGGCATGAAAGGGATGGTGGGCATGGCGGCCCGGGTGTTCGCTGCGATGTCACGCACCGGTATCTCAGTGGTGTTGATCACCCAATCCTCTTCCGAATACAGCATCAGCTTCTGCGTGCCGCAAAATGAGCTGGCGCGGGCGCGTCACGTGCTGGAAGAGGAGTTCTATCTTGAACTGAAAGATGGCCTGCTTGATCCGCTGGATATCATTGAAAACCTGGCGGTGATTTCGGTGGTCGGCGATGGCATGCGCACTCTGCGCGGCATCTCGGCAAAATTCTTCTCGGCGCTGGCGCGCGCCAATATCAACATCGTGGCGATTGCTCAGGGCTCTTCCGAGCGCTCAATCTCAGTGGTGGTTAACAATGACGAGGTGATCACCGGCGTACGCGTCGTACACCAGATGCTGTTCGCCACCGATCAGGTGATCGAGGTGTTTGTCGTCGGCGTCGGCGGGGTTGGCGGCGCGCTGCTGGATCAGTTACATCGTCAGCAGACGTGGCTGAAGCAGAAACATATCGATCTGCGGGTCTGCGGCATTGCCAACTCGCGCGCGCTGTTGACCCACGTGCACGGCATCGATCTCAGCAACTGGAAAGCGGCGCTGAGCGAAGCCAAAGAGCCGTTCAACCTCGGCCGTCTGACCCGTCTGGTGAAAGAGTACCATCTGCTGAATCCGGTGATTGTCGACTGTACCTCCAGCCAGGCGGTGGCCGATCAGTATGCGGATTTCCTCAGCGAGGGCTTCCACGTGGTGACGCCGAACAAAAAAGCCAATACCTCGTCGTGGAATTACTACCAGCAGATGCGCTCGGCGGCCGCGAAGTCACGGCGTAAATTCCTTTACGACACCAACGTCGGCGCGGGCTTGCCGGTGATCGAAAACCTGCAGAACCTGATGAATGCCGGTGATGAGCTGCTGCGCTTCTCCGGTATCCTTTCCGGCTCGCTGTCGTTTATCTTCGGTAAGCTGGATGAGGGCGTGTCGCTGTCGCAGGCGACAAACATGGCGCGGGAGATGGGATTCACCGAGCCCGATCCGCGTGACGATCTCTCCGGTACTGACGTGGCGCGCAAGCTGCTGATTCTGGCGCGTGAAGCGGGTCATCAGCTGGAGCTGAGCGACATTGAGATTGAGCCGTTGCTGCCGGATAACCTGACCGCCATTCAGGATGTCGAACAGTTTATGCAGCGTCTGCCCGAGCTGGATAATGCGTTTGCCGCGCGAGTGGCACAGGCACGCGATGAGGTTAAAGTGCTGCGCTACGTCGGTGTGATTGAAGAGGGCGGCGTCTGCAAAGTGAAAATCGACGCAGTCGACGGTAACGATCCGCTGTATAAAGTGAAAAACGGCGAGAATGCCCTGGCGTTTTACAGCCGCTACTATCAGCCGATTCCGCTGGTGCTGCGCGGATACGGTGCAGGAAATGATGTGACGGCAGCCGGTGTTTTTGCTGACCTGCTGCGCACGCTGTCGTGGAAGTTGGGAGTTTAATAATGGTAAAAATTTATGCACCGGCCTCAATAGGCAACGTCAGCGTCGGCTTTGATGTGCTGGGCGCGGCAGTATCGCCGGTGGATGGTTCACTGCTGGGCGACTGCGTTTCGGTCGAAGCGGCCGATCGTTTCACCCTGACCAACGCGGGCCGCTTTGTCAGCAAGCTGCCGGCCGATCCCAAAGAGAATATCGTTTATCAGTGCTGGCAGCGGTTTTGCGAGGCGGTGGGTAAAGAGATTCCGGTGGCGATGACGCTGGAGAAGAACATGCCGATCGGCTCCGGGCTGGGGTCGAGCGCCTGTTCGGTGGTTGCCGGATTGATGGCGATGAATGAATTCTGCGGCAAACCGCTCAGCGACAGCCAGCTGCTGAGCCTGATGGGTGAGCTGGAAGGGCGGATTTCCGGCAGCATCCATTATGATAATGTGGCACCGTGCTTCCTCGGCGGCATTCAGCTGATGCTGGAAGAGAATGGCATCATCAGCCAGCCGGTGCCGGGCTTTGATGACTGGCTGTGGGTGATGGCCTATCCGGGCATTAAAGTCTCTACCGCCGAAGCGCGGGCGATCCTGCCGGCGCAGTACCGCAAAGAGGACTGCATCAAGCACGGTCGCCTGCTGGCGGGCTTCATTCATGCCTGCCATACGCGTCAGCCGCAGCTGGCAGCTAAACTTATGCAGGATGTGATTGCCGAACCTTATCGCACCCGCCTGCTGCCCGGCTTTGCCGAAGCGCGACAGGCCGCGCAGGATATTGGCGCACTGGCCTGCGGTATTTCCGGCTCCGGTCCGACCCTTTTCGCCGTTTGCAATCAGATGGAAACGGCACAGCGGATGGCTGACTGGCTGAGCCAGCACTATCTGCAGAATGATGAAGGCTTCGTCCATATCTGCCGTCTTGACACGGCTGGCGCACGACAATTGGGATAACGCATGAAACTCTACAATCTTAAGGATCACAACGAGCAGGTCAGCTTCGCCCAGGCGGTGAAACAGGGTCTGGGTTCGCAGCAGGGGCTGTTTTTTCCGCTCGAGCTGCCAGAGTTTGAACTGACCGACATCGACGCGATGCTGGAGATGGATTTTGTCAGCCGCAGCAGCAAAATTCTCTCGGCTTATATTGGTGACGAAATTCCGGCCCACCAGCTGGCCGAGCGCGTCGAAGCCGCGTTTGCTTTCCCGGCACCGGTCAAAGCGGTCAGTGAAGATATCGCCTGCCTTGAGCTGTTCCACGGCCCGACGCTGGCGTTTAAAGATTTCGGTGGCCGTTTTATGGCCCAGATGCTGGCTTACGTCAGCGGCTCAGATGAGCAAATCACCATCTTAACCGCCACCTCCGGCGATACCGGCGCAGCGGTGGCGCACGCCTTTTACGGCATGAAAAATGTGCGGGTGGTGATCCTCTATCCGCAGGGCAAAATCAGTCCGCTGCAGGAAAAACTGTTCTGTACCCTGGGCGGCAACATCGAAACCATCGCCATCGACGGTGACTTTGATGCCTGTCAGTCGCTGGTGAAGCAGGCGTTTGACGATCAGCAACTGAAGCAGGCGATTGGCCTGAACTCTGCGAACTCGATCAACATCAGCCGTCTGCTGGCGCAGATCTGTTACTACTTTGAAGCGGTCGCCCAGCTGCCACAAGAGAAGCGGAATCAGCTGGTGGTGTCAGTACCGAGCGGTAACTTTGGTGATTTGACTGCCGGTCTGCTGGCGAAATCGCTGGGCCTGCCAATCAAGCGCTTTATTGCCGCCACCAACGCCAACGATACGGTGCCGCGCTTCCTGGGGAATGGTGAGTGGCAGCCTAATCTAACGGTGTCTACCTTGTCGAATGCGATGGATGTCAGCCAGCCAAACAACTGGCCGCGCGTCGAAGAGCTGTTCCGTCGTAAGACCTGGCGTTTAACCGATCTGGCCTACGGTGCCGTTTCGGATGAGACCACCCGCGCTGCGATGCGTGAGCTGGCCGAAATTGGCTATGTCTCTGAACCGCACGCTGCAATTGCCTGGCGTCTGCTGCGCGATCAGCTGCAGGAAGGGGAATATGGTCTGTTCCTCGGCACCGCGCATCCGGCGAAATTCAGAGAGAGCGTGGAAGAGATTCTGCAGCAGACGCTGACACTGCCGCCAGAGTTAGCCGAGCGGGCAGAATTGCCGTTGCTGTCACACCCGATGCAGGCCGATTTTGCCGCGCTGCGGGCGTTTTTACTGAAATAAGCGCGAACCCGGTTCCGCCTGTGCTTGCCGTTGCTGGCCAGCACAGGCGATACGGACGCTTACTGTTCGGCGCGTTTGAAGACCAGCTCAGTCTCGCTGCTGCTGGCGGCATCAAAGCAGTAACCCTCCAGATCAAACTGCTTCAGCTGCTCCGGTCGCGTCAGGCGCTGCTGAATCACATAGCGACTCATCAATCCACGCGCTTTCTTGGCGTAGAAGCTGATCACTTTATAACTGCCGTTTTTCTGATCGAGGAAGACCGGCTTGATCACCTGTGCCTGCAGTTTCTTCGCTTTGACCGCTTTGAAGTACTCGTCTGACGCGAGGTTAATCAGCACCGCATCACCCTGTTCCGCCAGTGCCGCATTCAGCGTCTCAGTCAGTAAATCGCCCCAGAAGCTGTAGAGATCTTTGCCCGCTGGATTGGCCAGCCGGATGCCCATCTCCAGCCGATAGGGCTGCATCAGGTCGAGCGGACGCAGTACGCCATACAGACCTGACAGCATACGCAAATGCTGCTGAGCAAAGTCGAAATCCTGATCGCTGAAGGTCTCTGCCTGTAAACCGGTATACACATCGCCTTTAAACGCCAGAATCGCCTGACGGGCGTTGTCCGGGGTGAAATCAGGCTGCCAGCTATTGAAACGCTCGGCGTTGAGGTGGGCCAGTTTGTCGCTGATCCCCATTAACGAGGCGATGTTGGCGGGTGACAGATCGCGCGCAATCTCAATCAGCTGTTGTGACTTTTCTAACAGGGCCGGCTGGGTAAAGCGCGGGGTCGCCAGCGGACTTTCATAATCCAGCGTCTTGGCGGGCGAGATCACCATCAACATAGTTGCTTCCTCGGTTAACACCTGGTTTTACAGGGCATTGGCAGTGGGTATAGCTGCGCAGTGTAACAAAAAAGGCGTAAAGAATGACGAATCACACCGATTTGTTCAGGCGAGGGTAAACGGCATTCCCTGACCTTGCGCCACCGGTGCCGCGTGATATTATCGCAACAGCCTTTTTTCACCCTGACAGTTAACTAAGAGAAAAGAACATGACGGACAAACTTACTTCCCTGCGTCAGCTCACCACCGTGGTAGCCGACACCGGTGATATTGCAGCCATGAAGCTGTATCAGCCGCAAGACGCTACCACCAACCCTTCTCTGATTCTCAACGCCGCACAAATCCCTGAATACCGCAAACTGATCGATGAAGCGATCGGCTGGGCGCGTGAGCAGAGCAGCAACAAAGAAGAGCAGTTGCAGCTGGTTTCTGACAAGCTGGCAGTTAACATTGGTCTGGAAATTCTTAAGCTGATCCCGGGCCGCATCTCGACTGAAGTCGATGCCCGTCTCTCTTACGATACTGAAGGCAGCATCGCTAAAGCCCGCAGCCTGATCAAACTCTATAACGATGCCGGCATCAGCAACGACCGCATTCTGATCAAACTGGCCTCAACCTGGCAGGGTATCCGCGCGGCGGAACAGCTGGAAAAAGAGGGCATCAACTGTAACCTGACGCTGCTGTTCTCCTTCGCTCAGGCCCGTGCCTGTGCCGAAGCGGGCGTGTTCCTGATTTCACCGTTTGTTGGCCGTATCCTCGACTGGTACAAAGCCAACACCGATAAGAAAGAGTATGCGGCACACGAAGATCCAGGCGTGGTTTCCGTCTCTGAAATCTACAACTACTACAAGCAGCACGGCTATGAAACCGTGGTGATGGGCGCCAGCTTCCGTAACGTTGGCGAAATCATCGAGCTGGCTGGCTGTGACCGTCTGACCATTTCACCTGCGCTGCTGAAAGAGCTGGCAGAGAGCGAAGGCACACTGGAGCGTAAACTGAGCTACAGCGGCGAAGTGAAAGCGCGTCCGGCTAAAATGACCGAGTCTGAGTTCCTGTGGCAGCACAACCAGGACCCAATGGCGGTGGCGAAACTGGCGGAAGGTATCCGCAATTTTGCCGTTGATCAGGGCAAACTTGAGAAAATGCTGGCAGAACTGCTGTAATGATTCACCGTGACGGCACCGTCCGTCACGGTTTCCCTTTTCCGTCACTTTCGCTTTGTATTATCCTTTCTGCTCTTCCCTTTTTTTCTGCCGCACAGCGGTACATCACAGCGAACATAATCATGAACACACTACGCATAGGCCTGATCTCGGTGTCCGATCGCGCCGCCAACGGCATCTATCAGGATCAGGGCATTCCGG
Source organism: Pantoea sp. AN62 (assembly GCF_050432985.1). Taxonomy (NCBI): domain Bacteria; kingdom Pseudomonadati; phylum Pseudomonadota; class Gammaproteobacteria; order Enterobacterales; family Erwiniaceae; genus Pantoea; species Pantoea sp. AN62. Next base: position 96,940 of record NZ_JBNPYB010000005.1, read on the forward strand.
CGCTGGAAAGCTGGCTGAGCAGCGCCATCAGCACGCCATTTGAGATTGAGTCACGGCTGGTGCCGGATGAGCAACCGATGATTGAGCAGGCCATTTGTGAACTGGTTGATGAGCGTTTCTGCCATCTGGTGCTGACCACCGGTGGTACCGGACCGGCACGACGTGACGTTACACCCGACGCCACCTTAGCCGTCGCCGACCGTGAAATGCCCGGTTTTGGTGAGCAGATGCGCCAGATCAGCCTGCAGTTTGTGCCAACCGCCATTCTGTCGCGTCAGGTCGGCGTGATCCGTAAGCAGTCGTTGATCCTCAACCTGCCCGGCCAGCCAAAGTCGATTAAAGAGACGTTGGAAGGATTGAAGGACCAGCAGGGCAAGGTGAAGGTGCACGGTATCTTCGCGTCCGTACCTTATTGTTTACAGTTGCTGGAAGGGCCGTACGTCGAAACGCACGCCGAAGTGGTAGCAGCTTTTCGGCCTAAAAGCGCGATACGTGAGATAAATAACTAAATATTCCGCATTTCAGGCATAAGCTACAGCCTGACTGGTGTGGCAAAAGATTGACGGTATAGTAAGCCCAGCTTTACAACCTTTTTCTTTTGCCTGTGGAATATTATGAATCCGACACCTGCTCAGCGCCTGACTGGCAAAGATTACAAAACGCTGGCGCTGGCCGCTCTGGGCGGCGCGCTGGAATTTTACGACTTCATTATTTTTGTCTTCTTCGCCACGGTGATTGGCGAACTGTTTTTCCCCGCCGACATGCCGGAATGGCTGCGTCAGCTGCAAACCTTTGGCATCTTTGCGGCAGGTTATCTGGCGCGTCCGCTGGGCGGCATCATCATGGCGCACTTTGGCGATAAGGTCGGGCGTAAAAAGATGTTCAGTCTGAGCATCTTGCTGATGGCGTTACCGACACTGATGATGGGCGCGCTACCGACTTATCAGACTATCGGTATCGCCGCACCGTTGCTGATGCTGCTGATGCGCATGTTGCAGGGAGCGGCGATTGGTGGCGAAGTGCCGGGCGCCTGGGTATTTGTCGCTGAGCATGTGCCCTATAAACGCATCGGCATCGCCTGCGGCACGCTGACGGCCGGGCTGACCGTCGGTATTCTGCTGGGTTCGGTGGTGGCGACGCTGATCAATACTTCACTGTCACCGCAGGCGATTCATGATGGCGGCTGGCGTATCCCGTTCTTCCTCGGCGGCCTGTTTGGACTGGCTGCGATGTACCTGCGTCGCTGGCTGCATGAAACGCCGGTGTTTACTGAGATGCAGCAGCGCAAAGCGCTGGCCGAAACCCTGCCGCTGAAAACCGTGCTGGCGAATCATAAGAAATCGATTGTGATCTCAATGCTGCTGACCTGGCTGCTCTCCGCCTGCATTGTGGTGGTGATCCTGATGTCACCGGTCTGGCTGCAGAAGCAGCAAGGGATGGCGCCTGCGCTGACCCTGCAGGCCAACAGCATCGCCACTATTATGCTCTGCTTCGGCTGTATTATTGCCGGTATGGCGGCTGACCGTTTTGGTGCCAGCCGTACGCTGTGTGCCGGTAGTGTGCTGCTGGCACTTTGCAGCTGGCAGTTTTATCACCTGACCGCACTCTATCCGCAGCAGCTGTTCCTGCTGTATGGGCTGGTCGGGCTGAGCGTCGGCGTGGTCGGCGTGGTGCCGTTTGTGATGGTGCGGGCCTTTCCGCCGGAAGTGCGCTTCACCGGACTCTCTTTTTCCTACAATCTTTCCTATGCGATCTTTGGCGGCCTGACGCCGATCTGTGTGTCGTTGCTGATGAATGTTTCAGTGATGGCACCGTGCTGGTATGTGATGGCGCTGGCGCTGGCAGGACTGGTTACCGGGATTTGGCTGCGGCGTGATATCAGCCATGCGCCTGGCCTGCCTGAGGCGGTGAAACAGGCGTAGTAGCGACACGCGGAGCCGGGCTCCGCGTGTTAACGCAATCAGACCGGCTTTGCGCCAATCGGCAGAATGGTACGGTCGAAGGTTTCGTTCAGCACTTCACCCATGGCCAGATAACAGGCGCTGGCACCACAGACGATACCCACCCAGCCGGCATACGGCACCAGAGCCGGCAGATCGGCGAGATGCGCTACCGCCAGCAGGGCAAACAGCAGCGTGAGCGAGGCAAACACAAACTGCAGCATCCGCGCACCCTTCAGCGTCCCGACGAACATAAAGAGCGTGAAGATGCCCCACAGGGCCAGCCAGGCTCCCAGAAAGTGTGGGTCAGTGGCTTTTGTCAGGCCCATTTGCGGCAGCAACAGTATCGCCACAAAGCTCAGCCAGAACATGCCGTAAGAGGTAAACGCGGTCAGCCCAAAGGTATTGTTCTTTTTGTATTCCAGCAGTCCGGCCAGCACCTGCGCAATACCGCCATAAAAAATGCCGGTGGCCAGAATCGCCACGTCCATGGCGAACAGGCCCGAGTTGTGCAGATTTAACAGGATGGTTGTCATGCCAAATCCCATTAATCCCAGCGGGGCAGGGTTAGCCAGTGTTGAATTTGCCATAGTTCCTCGGCGGTAAAATGATCATTGATGATAAAAAAGGTCTCAGCCTCGATCCGCGAGGTGAGCAGAGCGCCGCATCATATTCAGTGTCCTGCCCACGGTCTTTGATCCCAACAGGGCCAATATTGAAAAATTTTTTTTGGTTTAACCCTTGATGCGCATCGAAGCGGCCCCATTTACTTGTCATCGAGCGTTGTGAACGTTGGAAAAAAAGCATGTGCTGGCAGGTTGAATGCAAACAACTCGCCCACATAAAAGGTTCACAACCCAAATTGGCAACGAATTTAAGTGGGAGATGTTTAGATGGGTAAGATTATTGGTATTGACCTGGGTACAACCAACTCTTGTGTTGCGATCATGGATGGCACTAAAGCACGCGTGCTGGAGAATGCCGAGGGCGATCGCACCACGCCTTCAATTATTGCTTACACGCAGGACGGCGAAACTCTGGTCGGTCAACCGGCTAAACGTCAGGCAGTGACCAACCCGCAGAACACCCTGTTCGCGATTAAGCGTCTGATCGGTCGTCGCTTCCAGGACGAAGAAGTACAGCGTGACATTAAAATCATGCCGTACAAAATCACCAATGCAGACAACGGTGACGCCTGGCTGGAAGTGAAAGGTCAGAAAATGGCACCGCCGCAGATCTCTGCTGAAGTGCTGAAAAAAATGAAGAAAACCGCCGAAGATTACCTCGGTGAGCCAGTAACTGAAGCCGTTATTACCGTTCCGGCCTACTTTAACGATGCGCAGCGTCAGGCGACCAAAGATGCCGGCCGTATCGCGGGTCTGGAAGTTAAGCGTATTATCAACGAACCAACGGCAGCAGCGCTGGCGTATGGTCTGGATAAAGGCCAGGGCAACCGCACCATCGCAGTTTACGACCTGGGTGGCGGTACCTTCGATATCTCAATCATTGAGATCGACGAAGTTGACGGCGAGAAAACCTTCGAAGTACTGGCAACCAACGGTGATACTCACCTCGGTGGTGAAGACTTCGATAGCCGCCTGATCAACTACCTGGTGGCTGAATTTAAGAAAGATCAGGGCATCGATCTGCACAACGATCCGCTGGCGATGCAGCGTCTGAAAGAAGCGGCAGAAAAAGCGAAAATCGAGCTCTCTTCTGCTCAGCAGACCGACGTGAACCTGCCGTACATCACGGCTGATGCGACCGGTCCTAAACACCTGAACATCAAAGTGACGCGTGCGAAGCTGGAATCACTGGTCGAAGATCTGGTTGCCCGTTCTATCGCGCCGCTGAAAGTTGCGCTGCAGGATGCCGGTCTGTCCGTTTCTGACATCAACGACGTTATCCTGGTCGGTGGTCAGACTCGTATGCCACTGGTTCAGGCCAAAGTGACTGAGTTCTTTGGTAAAGAGCCACGTAAAGACGTGAACCCGGATGAAGCGGTTGCAGTGGGTGCAGCGGTTCAGGGTGGTGTACTGGGCGGCGACGTGAAAGATGTGCTGCTGCTGGACGTTACCCCACTGTCACTGGGTATCGAAACCATGGGTGGCGTGATGACGTCGCTGATCAGCAAGAACACCACGATCCCGACCAAGCACAGCCAGGTGTTCTCAACTGCTGAAGATAACCAGTCAGCCGTGACCATTCACGTGCTGCAGGGTGAGCGTAAGCGCGCCAATGACAACAAGTCACTGGGCCAGTTCAACCTCGACGGTATCCAGGCTGCACCGCGCGGTATGCCGCAGATCGAAGTGACCTTCGACATCGATGCGGACGGTATCCTGCACGTGTCAGCGAAAGATAAGAACAGCGGTAAAGAGCAGAAAATCACCATTAAAGCCTCTTCTGGTCTGAACGATGAAGAGATCGAAAAAATGGTGCGCGACGCGGAAGCGAACGCCGAATCTGACCGTAAGTTCGAAGAGCTGGTACAGACGCGTAACCAGGGTGACCAGATTGCCCACAGCACGCGTAAGCAGCTGGATGAAGCGGGCGACAAACTGACCGCTGACGATAAAGCACCTATCGAAGCTGCGCTGGCTGCACTGGAAACCGCGCTGAAAGGCGAAGATAAAGCGGAAATCGACGCCAAAATGCAGGCGCTGATGGAAGTGTCCGGCAAACTGATGGAAGCAGCACAGCAGTCTCAGGCGGGTGCGGCGGATGCCGGCGATGCGTCAGCGAAGAAAGATGACGACGTTGTCGACGCTGAATTCGAAGAAGTGAAAGACAACAAGAAATAATTGCCCCTGACCGGGCGCGACGGTTGGCCTGACAGCCGTTGAAACCAGCACGGGCGTAGGAGTTCTCTCCACGCCCGTGCGATCATGTTAAGGGCTAAATAAATATGGCGAAGAGTGATTACTACGAGATTTTAGGCGTCGCCAAATCCGCAGACGAGCGTGAAATCAAAAAGGCTTACAAACGCCTGGCAATGAAGTTTCACCCGGACCGTAATCCCGGTGACAAAGAGGCCGAAGCCAAATTCAAAGAGGTTAAGGAAGCCTACGAAATCCTGACCGACGCGCAGAAGCGGGCGGCTTACGATCAATATGGCCACGCAGCCTTTGAACAGGGCGGCATGGGCGGCGGTGGATTCGGCGGCGGCGGCTTTGGTGGCGGCGGCGCAGATTTCAGCGATATCTTTGGCGACGTTTTCGGTGACATCTTTGGTGGTGGCCGCCGTCAGCGCGCAGCCCGTGGCGCCGATTTACGCTACAACATGGAGCTGTCGCTGGAAGAAGCGGTACGCGGCGTGACCAAAGAGATCCGCATTCCAACGCTGGAAGAGTGTGACGTCTGCCACGGCAGCGGCGCGAAAGCGGGCACGCAGCCTCAGACCTGTTCGACCTGTCACGGTGCCGGCCAGGTGCAGATGCGCCAGGGCTTCTTCACCGTACAGCAAGCCTGTCCGACCTGCCACGGTCGTGGCTCGGTGATTAAAGATCCGTGCAATGCCTGTCATGGTCATGGCCGGGTAGAGAAGTCGAAAACGCTGTCAGTGAAAATCCCGGCCGGGGTCGACACCGGTGACCGCATTCGGCTGAGCGGTGAAGGTGAAGCGGGTGAGCAGGGCGCACCAGCCGGCGATCTCTACGTTCAGGTATCGGTGAAGAAACACCCGATTTTCGAACGTGAAGAGAACAACCTCTACTGTGAAGTGCCGATCAACTTTGCGATGGCAGCACTGGGCGGTGAGATTGAAGTGCCAACGCTGGATGGTCGCGTGAAGCTCAAAGTGCCGTCTGAAACCCAGACCGGCAAACTGTTCCGCATGCGTGGACGCGGCGTGAAGTCGGTACGCGGCGGCGCGGTCGGCGATCTGCTGTGCCGGGTAGTGGTGGAAACGCCTGTCAGCCTCAATGAGAAACAGAAAGCGCTGTTGCGTGAACTGGAAGAGAGCTTTGGTGGCCCGAGCGGTGAACACAACAGCCCGCGCTCCAAAAGCTTCTTCGACGGCGTGAAAAAATTCTTTGATGACTTAACCCGTTAAGCGCATCACCCTCTGAAGCCAGCGCATTGTCGCTGGCTTTTTTTTGCCTGTTACCATAACTCGTCTTTTCCGAGTGATATACGCTAAATAATCTGTTTTTTTCGAGCTATCATTATCGGTATTCTTAGAGCCTTGATTGATCTCTGGAGAAGGACCCTGCGTGTGAATATCAGACTAAAAAAAATCCTGCATAGTGATGCCACCGGTGGCGTGGTATTAATCCTGGCCGCCGCGCTGGCGATGATCCTCGCCAATAACGACGCAACGCAGCAGGGCTATCGCGATCTGCTGGCGATTCCGGTGCAGTTCCGTTTCGGCGATCTCGATATCAACAAAAACCTGCTGCTGTGGATCAATGACGCGCTGATGGCGCTGTTTTTCCTGATGGTCGGGCTGGAGGTTAAGCGTGAACTGGTGATGGGCGCGCTGGCGAAACGTGAGCAGGCCATCTTTCCGCTGATCGCCGCGCTGGGTGGCATGGTGGCCCCGGCAATACTGTTCCTGCTGTTTAACGGCGCTGACGTTGAGACGCGCAGCGGATGGGCGATCCCGACCGCCACCGACATTGCATTTGCGCTGGGTATTCTGGCGCTGCTAGGCAGCCGGGTGCCACCGGCTTTGAAGATCTTCCTGATGGCGCTGGCGATCATTGATGACCTCGGGGCGATTGTGATTATCGCGCTGTTCTATACCCACGATCTGTCGGTCGCGTCACTGGGCGTCGCTGCCGCCGCGATTGGGGTGCTGGCGCTGATGAACCTGCTTAACGTGCGCAATACCGGCCTCTATCTGCTGGTGGGCATGGTGCTGTGGACCGCGGTGCTTAAGTCAGGCGTACACGCCACGCTGGCCGGTGTGGTGGTGGGTTTCCTGATCCCGCTGGCGAAGAAAGAGGGGCATTCACCGGCAATCCACCTTGAGCATGCGCTGCATCCGTGGGTGCGCTGGCTGATCCTGCCGCTGTTTGCCTTCGCTAATGCCGGCGTCTCGCTGGACGGCGTCTCCTTCGACAGCCTGTTCTCGCTGCTGCCGCTCGGCATCATTGCTGGTCTGCTGATTGGTAAGCCGCTGGGTATCACGCTGTTCTGCTGGCTGGCGGTAAAAATGGGCCTCGCCCGGCTGCCTGAAAATACTCACATTAAGGATATCGCAGCGGTTGGGGTGTTATGTGGCATCGGTTTTACCATGTCGATCTTCATCGGCTCGCTGGCTTATGGCGACACTAATGCTGAACTGATTACCCTGGCGAAGCTGGGCATTCTGATCGGATCGATTCTCTCGGCGGTGCTGGGCTACCTGATTCTGTGGCGGCGTCTGGCACAGCGTGCCGGTTGAGCAGCTGGGAGTGAGGAATGATGTCGCACATTAACTACAATCATCTCTACTACTTCTGGCACGCCTGCCGGACCGGATCGATTGTCGGTGCCGCTGAGGCGCTCTCCCTGACGCCGCAAACCATCACCGGACAGATTAAGGCGCTTGAGGAGCGCCTGCAGGGCAAGCTGTTCCGCCGGCAGGGGCGCGGGCTGGTGCCGACCGAGCTGGGACAGCTGGTGTTCCGCTATGCGGACCGGATGTTCATGCTCGGCCAGGAGATGCTGGATATCGTTAACTACCGCAAAGAGTCGCATCTGCTGTTTGACGTCGGCGTGGCGGACGCGCTGTCTAAACAACTGGTGAGCAAGGTGCTGGAGACGGCGGTGGTGGCGGATGAGAAGATTCATCTGCGCTGCTTTGAGTCGACCCATGAAATGCTGCTGGAGCAGCTCAGCCAGCACAAGCTGGATATGATTATCTCTGACTGCCCGATCGATTCGACCCAGCAGGAGGGGCTGTTTTCGGTCAAGCTGGGCGAGTGTCCGGTCAGCTTCTGGTCAACGCTGCCGCTGCCCGAGCGGCCTTTTCCGGCCTGTCTGGAGACGCGCCGGCTGTTGATTCCGGGACGCCGTTCGATGCTGGGACGTAAGATTCTTAACTGGATCAATAGTCAGGGATTGCAGGTCGACATCCTGGGCGAATTTGATGATGCGGCGTTAATGAAAGCGTTCGGGGCCGGGCAGAATGCCATTTTTGTCGCTCCGGTGCTGGACCGGCAGGATATCTGGCAGCGTGAGGTGATCGAAGAGGTCGGGCGGCTGGATACGGTATTAGAGGAGTATCACATCATCTTTGCTGAGCGAATGATTCAGCATCCGGCGGTACAGCGCATCTGTCATGCAGACTTCAGCACGCTGTTTCCACGCCCTGTTACAGACGAAAAAAAACCGGCGTAAAAGCCGGTTCTTTCAACAAAGCGATGAACAAGCGGCGATTAAGCCAGTTTGTTGATCTGTGCAGTCAGGTTTGCTTTATAACGTGCAGCTTTGTTTTTGTGGATCAGACCTTTAGCAGCCTGACGGTCCACGATTGGTTGCATTTCATTGAATGCGTTCTGCGCAGCAGCTTTGTCGCCTGAAGCGATCGCCGCGTATACTTTCTTAACGAAGGTACGCATCATAGAGCGGCGGCTAGCGTTATGCTTACGGCGTTTCTCAGATGTTACGGCGCGTTTCTTAGCTGATTTGATATTAGCCAAGGTCCAACTCCCAAATGTGTTCTATAGAGACAAATCAAAGGCCGAGGACTATGCCCTTCCAACCTGATTTTGTCAATGGATTTGTGCAAATAAGCGTCGCTCTATGAGCAGCACTCGGTTACGTATTTGATGGCGCAAGATTCTACCAGCTTCCCCTCGCTGAATACAGTATTTCGCGACAAAATTCTTATCCGCGGCCTCCGCGCCAGTAAATGCGCACCGTTAAGCATGAAAGGCGTGCTGACGGGTTAACCTTAGCCGGTTTCAAGGGTATAATCCGCCGATTTCCACCGGTTTGAGTCAGCCATGAAGTTTATCCGCGGTATTCATAATCTTAACGAGCAGCATCGCGGCTGCGTTCTGACCATTGGTAATTTCGATGGCGTGCACCGCGGTCATCAGGCGCTGATGTCCCGCCTGTGTGAAGAGGGACGGAAGCGTAATTTACCGGTGGTGGTGATGGTTTTTGAACCGCAACCGCTGGAACTGTTTGCTGGCGACAAAGCCCCGGCGCGCCTGACGCGTCTGCGTGAAAAACTGCGCTATCTGGCTGAAGCCGGTGTCGATAAAGTGCTGTGCGTTCGCTTTGATCGCCGTTTTGCGGCGCTGTCGGCGCAGAGTTTTATCAGCGAATTATTAGTTGAAAAACTCGACGTGAAATACCTCGCGGTGGGCGATGACTTCCGCTTCGGCGCTGGTCGCCAGGGCGATTTCCTGTTATTACAGAAAGCCGGTGCGGAGTATGGCTTTGATGTTGTCAGCACTGAAACCTTCTGTGACGGCGGCAAGCGCATCAGCAGCACCGCCGTGCGTCAGGCACTGGCCGCAGATGACTTAGCGCTGGCGCAATCGCTGTTAGGCCACCCTTTTAGTATTTCAGGTCGTGTGGTGCACGGTGATGCACTGGGACGCACGCTGGGTTTTCCGACCGCTAACCTTCCTCTGCGCCGCAGCGTTTCGCCGGTGAAAGGCGTTTATGCGGTTGAGGTTCATGGCCTGACGCCTGAGCCGATCCCCGGCGTGGCCAACATTGGCACCCGTCCGACCGTAAAAGGTTTACGCCAGCAGCTTGAAGTTCACCTGCTTGACATCAATATGAATCTATATGGCCGGCACATTGACGTGGTGCTGAAGCAGAAATTACGAAACGAGCAGCGCTTTGCCTCACTGGAGGCGTTGAAAGAACAAATTGCGAAAGATGTGGTAACGGCCCGGCAGTTCTTCGGGCGTTAACCTGAGCGAAAAACGGAATCGAGAATCTGATGAGTGACTATAAATCTACCCTGAATTTGCCGGAAACGGGATTCCCGATGCGTGGCGATCTGGCCAAACGCGAACCGGGAATGTTGCAACGCTGGAATGCTGACAACCTGTACGGCATTATCCGCGAAGCCAAAAAAGGGAAAAAAACCTTTATCCTGCATGATGGCCCTCCGTATGCGAACGGCAGCATTCATATTGGTCACTCCGTTAACAAGATTCTGAAAGACATTATCGTCAAGTCGAAAGGCATGGCGGGCTATGACTCGCCGTACGTACCGGGCTGGGACTGCCACGGTCTGCCTATCGAACACAAAGTTGAGCAGATGATCGGCAAGCCAGGCGAGAAGGTCAGCGCTGCCGAGTTCCGCGCAGCGTGTCGTAAATATGCCGCCGAACAGGTTGAAGGCCAGAAAGCGGACTTTATCCGTCTGGGCGTGCTGGGCGACTGGGATCGTCCTTACCTGACGATGGACTTTGCGACCGAAGCCAACATCATTCGCGCGCTGGGTAAAATCATCGACAACGGCCACCTGCACAAAGGCGCCAAGCCGGTGCACTGGTGCCTTGATTGCCGTTCTGCGCTGGCAGAAGCGGAAGTAGAGTACTACGACAAGACTTCCCCTTCGATTGACGTGATGTTCAACGCTATTGATGCCGATGCGGTACGTCAGGCCTTTGGCGCTGCGCAGGTTGAGGGTCCGATTTCACTGGTGATCTGGACCACCACGCCGTGGACGCTGCCGGCTAACCGCGCCATCTCGTTAAACGCGGAATTTGACTATCAGTTGCTGCAGATCGACGGTCGTGCGCTGATCCTGGCGAAAGATCTGGTCGAAAGCGTGATGAAGCGCGCGGGCGTCAGCGAATGGCGTGTGCTGGGCGAATGCAAAGGCGCGGCGCTGGAGCTGCAGAAATTCCAGCATCCGTTCCTGGCGATTCAGTCGCTGGTGGTGTTGGGCGATCACGTGACGCTGGAAGCCGGTACCGGTGCGGTACACACGGCGCCTGGCCACGGCCCGGATGACTATGTCATCGGCCAGAAATATGGCATCGAAACCGCCAATCCGGTCGGCCCGGATGGCAGCTATCTGCCAGGCACCTATCCGACGCTGGATGGGGTCAACGTATTTAAAGCCAACGACATGATCGTTGAGCTGCTGAAAGAGAAAGGCGCGCTGCTGCACGTTGAGAAACTGCTGCACAGCTATCCGCACTGCTGGCGTCACAAAACGCCCATTATCTTCCGTGCCACGCCGCAATGGTTCATCAGCATGGATCAGAAAGGCCTGCGTGCGCAGTCGCTGCAGGAGATCAAAGGCGTGCAGTGGATCCCGGACTGGGGCCAGGCGCGTATTGAATCAATGGTGGCTAACCGTCCTGACTGGTGCATCTCGCGTCAGCGTACCTGGGGCGTGCCGATGGCGCTGTTCGTCCATAAAGAGACAGAGCAGCTGCATCCGGACACCCTGTCGCTGATGGAGAAAGTGGCGCAGCGCGTTGAGCAGGATGGCATTCAGGCGTGGTGGGATCTCGATCCGCGTGACCTGATGGGCGACGATGCCGATCACTACGTTAAGGTGCCTGACACCCTGGACGTCTGGTTTGACTCCGGTTCAACCAGCTATTCGGTGGTCGATGCGCGTCCTGAATTTGGCGGTCACACCCCGGATATGTATCTGGAAGGCTCGGATCAGCATCGCGGCTGGTTTATGTCTTCACTGATGATCTCGACGGCGATGAAAGGCAAAGCGCCTTATCGTCAGGTACTGACGCACGGTTTCACCGTGGATGGTCAGGGCCGTAAGATGTCGAAATCGATCGGCAACACCGTGTCGCCGCAGGATGTGATGAACAAACTGGGCGCTGATATTCTGCGTCTGTGGGTCGCCTCTACCGATTACTCTGGCGAAATGGCGGTTTCGGATGAGATCCTGAAACGCTCTGCCGATGCCTATCGTCGTATCCGCAACACCGCACGTTTCCTGCTGGCTAACCTCAGCGGTTTCAATCCGGCCACCGATCTGGTGCAGCCGGAAGAGATGGTGGTCGTGGATCGCTGGGCAGTGGGCCGCGCACAGGCGGCCCAGGCCGATATCACCGCCTCCTACGAAAACTACGACTTCCATGAAGTGATTCAGCGTCTGATGCAGTTTTGTTCGGTGGAGATGGGCAGCTTCTATCTCGACATCATCAAAGACCGTCAGTACACCGCCAAAGGCGACAGCCTGGCGCGTCGCAGCTGTCAGACCGCGCTGTGGCACATCGTTGAAGCGCTGGTGCGCTGGATGGCACCGATCATGTCGTTTACTGCGGATGAGATCTGGGGCTACCTGCCAGGCGAACGCGCTCAGTACGTCTTCACCGAAGAGTGGTACCAGGGCCTGTTTGGCCTGGCGGACAATGAAGCGCTGAACGACGCCTACTGGGCTGAGCTGCTGCAAGTACGCGGTGAAGTGAACAAGGTGATTGAGCAGGCGCGTGCCGACAAACGCATCGGTGGTGCACTGGAAGCAACGGTGACACTGTATGCCGAGCCGGAGCTGGCAGCTAAACTGCAGGCGCTGGGCAATGAGCTACGCTTTGTGCTGCTGACCTCAGGTGCGCAGGTGGCGGATTACGCCCTGGCGAACGACGAAGCGCAGCAGAGCGAATTGCTGAAAGGTCTGAAAATTGCCCTGCATAAAGCGGAAGGCGAGAAATGTCAGCGCTGCTGGCATTACACTACCGACGTCGGTCAGAACCCGGAGCACGCTGAGGTCTGCGGTCGTTGTTATACCAACGTAGCCGGTAACGGTGAAGAGCGTAAATTTGCCTGATGCGTAAACCTATTTTATCAACCGGATTGCGCTGGCTGTGGCTGGTGCTGGTGGTAATTGTTGTCGACTTCGCCAGTAAGCAGTGGGTGATGAACAACATGATGCTGCACGAAACGCAGCCGCTGATACCGTTCCTGAACCTGTTTTACGCCCACAACTACGGTGCGGCGTTCAGTTTCCTGGCGGACAAAGGTGGCTGGCAGCGCTGGTTCTTTGCCGGCATCGCGCTGGCAATTGTGGTCTCGCTGCTGGTGATGATGTATCGCAACCGTGCCAGTCAGAAGATCGCCAACATCGCTTATGCGTTGATCATCGGCGGGGCGATAGGCAACCTGTTCGATCGCTCTTATCACGGCTTTGTGGTCGATTTTATCGATTTCTACGTCGGTAACTGGCACTTCGCTACATTTAATATCGCTGACTGCGGCATCTGTATTGGTGCGGCGTTAGTGGTGCTGGAGGGCTTTCTCAGCCCTACCGGCAAACAGGCAAAACAGAAAGGGTAAGTGATGAGTGAGTCTGTACAGCGCGACAGCGCGGTGTTGGTGCATTTTACGCTGAAGCTGGAAGATGGCTCGACGGCGGAATCGACCCGTGCAAACGGTAAGCCGGCGCTGTTTCGTCTGGGCGATGGCAGCCTGTCGGCCGCGCTGGAACAGGCGTTGCTCGGGCTGAAAGCCGGTGAAACTAAACAGTTCACCCTGGCACCGGAAGAGGCGTTCGGTAACGTCAGTCCTGATCTGATTCAGTACTTCTCCCGGCGTGATTTTATCGATGCGGGCGAGCCAGAAGTGGGTGCCATTATGCTGTTTACCGGCATGGGCGGCAGCGAAATGCCAGGCGTGATCCGTGAAGTCTCGGGTGATTCCATCACTGTGGATTTCAACCATCCGCTGGCAGGCCATCGCATTCAGTTTGATATTGAGGTGCTGGAAATTGATCCAGCGCTGGAGGCGAACGATGCAAATCCTGTTGGCTAATCCGCGCGGTTTCTGCGCTGGCGTTGATCGGGCAATCAGTATTGTCGAGCGCGCACTGGAGATGTATGGTGCGCCGATCTATGTGCGTCATGAAGTGGTGCACAACCGCTACGTGGTCAACAGCCTGCGTGAGCGTGGTGCGATCTTTATTGAAGAGATCAGCGAAGTGCCGGATGACGCGATTCTGATTTTCTCTGCGCACGGTGTTTCTCAGGCCGTGCGCGCAGAAGCCAAAGCGCGCAATCTCACCATGCTATTTGACGCTACCTGTCCACTGGTGACCAAAGTGCATATGGAAGTGGCCCGCGCCAGCCGTAAGGGTGTGGAAGCGATTCTGATTGGTCACGCTGGTCATCCGGAAGTAGAAGGCACCATGGGGCAGTACAACAACCCCAACGGTGGAATGTACCTGGTCGAGTCGCCGGAAGATGTGTTTAAGCTGACGGTTAAAGACGAGAGCAATCTCAGCTTCATGACCCAGACCACGCTGTCGGTGGACGATACCTCTGATATCATTGACGCGCTGCGTCAGCGTTTTCCGTCGATTATCGGGCCGCGCAAAGATGATATTTGCTACGCCACTACCAACCGCCAGGAAGCCGTACGTACTCTGGCGCGTGACGCAGACGTGGTGCTGGTGGTCGGCTCGAAGAACTCGTCCAACTCTAACCGCCTGGCGGAACTGGCACAGCGTGCCGGTAAGCTGGCGAAGCTGATTGACTCGGCAGATGATATTCAGGAAGAGTGGGTCAAGGGCGTTGAGTGCATCGGCGTCACCGCGGGTGCCTCTGCGCCGGATATTCTGGTGCAGCAGGTGATCCAGCGTTTGCGTGAGATGGGCGGCGAAGCGGCGATTGAGCTGATTGGCCGGGAAGAGAATATCGTCTTCGAAGTGCCGAAAGAGCTGCGCGTCGATGTACGTGAAGTGCAGTAACCTTCTGATGTAATTCAAAAATAAAGGCCGACTCAGTTCGGCCTTTTTTGTTTTTCTATACAGCCGACACGGCACTTTACGCCATCGCGATTGCTTTTACTGATAATCGTGCGCGGCTGGCATAAAATTCTTATTATCCCTGATTAATAGTGGCGTGCCTGTTAACTCGTGGTTAACCTGATCACGCTTTGGATGCATAGTTTTGTTTTAGGAATGAATAAATATGAAAATTATCCGTATTGCAATTGTCGGCGCACCGGGTCGTATGGGCCGTAATCTGATCCAGGCGACGCAGCAGACGGAAGCGGTGGAACTGGGTGCGGCACTGGCGCGTCCTGGCTCCTCTTTGATCGGTAGCGATGCCGGTGAATTAGCCGGTATCGGCAAAAATGGCATCATCATCGCTGACGACTTACGCGCGGTGATCGATGACTTCGATGTGCTGATCGACTTTACCCGTCCTGAAGGTACGCTGGATTATCTGGCTGTCTGCCGTGAGCACGGTAAAGCGATGGTGATTGGCACCACCGGGTTTGATGAAGCCGGTAAAGCGGCGATCCGGGCGGCCGCAGAAGAGATTGCGATCGTGTTTGCCGCTAACTTCAGCGTTGGCGTTAACCTGGTGCTGAAGTTGCTGGAGAAGGCCGCCAAAGTCATGGGCGACTACGCGGATATCGAAATTATTGAAGCTCACCATCGCCACAAAGTGGATGCGCCTTCTGGCACCGCGCTGGCGATGGGGGAAGCCATTGCCGATGCCATGCAGTGGAAACTGGATGAGCATGCGGTATACAGCCGTGAAGGTTACACCGGCGAACGCCAGCCGCAGACCATCGGCTTTGCCACGGTGCGGGCAGGGGATATCGTCGGCGAGCATACGGCAATGTTTGCAGATATCGGCGAGCGGGTAGAGATAACCCACAAGGCTTCAAGCCGGATGACCTTTGCAAAGGGGGCGGTTAAGGCGGCATTTTGGTTGAAAGATAAGAAATCTGGCCTGTTTGACATGCGTGATGTGCTGGATTTGTCGATGTTTTGAGTGTTGTGAACCATCGTGATGTGGTTATTTCAATCGGTAATAGCTTGATTGAAAAGGGGCAATGTTTTCATTGCCCTTAATTTTATAAAAAATAATCCTCTCTGATAAAATTCCTCTCGGAAGTTTTATTTTTCGTTATTTGCTGTGATCTTTTTCTGTCGCTTTCGCTGTTTTTGACCATTTGGTCAAAAATAACAGTCTCCTGCTGGCTGTTTCGCTTTTTTACCGTCTGGCAAACGATTATTCCGCCGAGTTTTCCTCTATTTTTGCCGCTTATGCGCGGTTTCATGTTCAGAAGGCAGATAATAGTAAAAAAATTCCGGCTCAGGGTAGACAAGTACCAGGTCGATCATTAGAATGCGCGCAATTTGCCAAAAATCGACAATTCAGGCGGTTTTTGCATTGATTCAGGCTACTATTTTGAATTAATATGCAGATATTGTGACTGTTTATTCCCTGGAGGATGTTTTGATTAAGTCAGCGCTCTTGGTTCTGGAAGACGGAACCCAATTCCACGGTCGGGCCATCGGGGCAACAGGGTCGGCAGTGGGGGAAGTCGTTTTCAACACCTCAATGACCGGTTATCAAGAAATCCTCACTGATCCCTCCTATTCCCGCCAAATCGTCACTCTCACTTATCCTCATATCGGCAATGTCGGTGCCAATGCCGCCGACGAAGAATCCAGTCAGATTCACGCTCAGGGCCTGGTTATTCGCGACCTGCCGCTGATTGCCAGCAATTTCCGCAGTGAAGAGGGCTTATCCGCCTATCTGCAGCGCAATAACATTGTGGCGATTGCCGATATTGATACCCGTAAGCTGACTCGCTTACTGCGCGAGAAAGGGGCGCAAAACGGCTGCATCATCGCCGGTGACAACCCGGATGCAGCGCTGGCGCTGCAAAAAGCCCAGGCGTTCCCGGGTCTGAAAGGCATGGATCTGGCGAAAGAAGTCAGCACGGCCGAAACCTACAGCTGGCAGCAGGGCAGCTGGCAGCTGGAAGGAGGACTGCCAGAGCAGTCATCAGCCGATGCGCTGCCTTACCATGTGGTCGCCTACGACTACGGTGCCAAGCGCAATATTCTGCGGATGCTGGTGGATCGCGGCTGTCGCCTGACGGTAGTGCCGGCTCAGACGTCTGCGGAAGAAGTGCTGAAGCTGAACCCGGATGGCATTTTCCTCTCCAACGGTCCCGGTGACCCGGAGCCGTGTGACTATGCGATCACCGCCATTCAGGCATTTCTGAACACCGATATCCCGCTGTTTGGTATCTGCCTCGGCCACCAGTTGCTGGCGCTGGCCAGCGGTGCAAAGACCGTCAAGATGAAGCTGGGCCACCACGGTGGTAACCATCCGGTGAAAGATCTCGATAACAACCGCGTGATGATTACCGCGCAGAACCACGGATTCGCGGTTGATGAAACCGATCTGCCGACTAATCTGCGTGTGACCCACATTTCACTGTTTGATAAGACCGTGCAGGGCATTCACCGCACTGACAAGCCGGCTTTCAGTTTCCAGGGCCACCCTGAAGCCAGTCCTGGACCGGGCGATGCCGCGCCGTTGTTTGACCACTTTATTGAATTGATTGACGCATTCCGTTCGAAAGCGAAGTAATCAGGAGCTAATCATGCCAAAACGTACAGACATAAAATCCATCCTGATTCTTGGCGCCGGTCCGATTGTGATCGGCCAGGCCTGCGAATTTGACTATTCCGGTGCGCAGGCGTGTAAGGCGCTGCGTGAAGAGGGTTACCGCGTCATTCTGGTCAACTCCAACCCCGCGACCATTATGACTGACCCGGAAATGGCCGATGCGACCTACATCGAACCTATTCACTGGGAAGTGGTACGTAAAATCATCGAAAAAGAGCGTCCGGATGCGGTACTGCCGACTATGGGCGGCCAGACGGCGCTGAACTGTGCGCTGGAACTGGAACGTCAGGGCGTGCTGGCAGAGTTTGGCGTCACCATGATTGGTGCCACTGCCGATGCGATTGATAAGGCCGAAGACCGTCGCCGTTTTGACGTCGCGATGAAAAGCATCGGGCTGGATACTGCCCGTTCAGGCATCGCGCACACCATGGAAGAAGCGCTGGCAGTGGCTGAAGATGTCGGCTTCCCGTGCATTATCCGTCCTTCGTTCACCATGGGCGGCACCGGTGGCGGTATCGCGTATAACCGCGAAGAGTTTGAAGAGATTTGCGAACGCGGTCTCGACCTCTCTCCAACCAATGAGCTGTTGATCGATGAGTCGCTGATTGGCTGGAAAGAGTATGAGATGGAAGTGGTGCGCGATAAGAATGACAACTGCATCATCGTCTGCTCGATCGAAAACTTTGATGCGATGGGCATCCACACCGGTGACTCGATCACGGTAGCGCCTGCCCAGACGCTGACCGATAAAGAGTACCAGATCATGCGTAACGCCTCGCTGGCGGTGCTGCGTGAAATCGGCGTCGAAACCGGTGGCTCCAACGTGCAGTTCTCAGTCAACCCGAAAAACGGCCGGCTGATTGTGATCGAGATGAACCCGCGCGTCTCGCGTTCTTCCGCGCTGGCCTCGAAAGCCACCGGCTTCCCGATTGCCAAAGTGGCGGCCAAACTGGCGGTCGGCTTTACCCTCGACGAACTGATGAACGACATCACCGGTGGCTTAACGCCAGCGTCGTTTGAGCCATCGATTGACTACGTTGTCACCAAGATCCCACGTTTCAACTTCGAAAAATTTGCCGGCGCTAACGATCGCCTGACCACCCAGATGAAATCGGTGGGTGAAGTGATGGCGATTGGCCGCACTTTCCAGGAGTCGATGCAGAAAGCACTGCGTGGTCTGGAAGTGGGTGCCAACGGCTTCGACCCGAAAGTTCATCTCGACGACCCGGAAGCGCTGACCCGCATCCGTCGCGAACTGAAAGATGCCGGTTCCGACCGCATCTGGTACATCGCTGATGCGTTCCGCGCTGGCATGTCCGTCGACGGCGTGTTCAACCTGACCAACATTGACCGCTGGTTCCTGGTGCAGATTGAAGAGCTGGTGCGGCTGGAAGAGCAGGTTGCACGCGAAGGGGTGAACAGCCTCGACTATACGTTCCTGCGTGCCCTGAAGCGTAAAGGCTTTGCCGATGCACGACTGGCGACGCTGGCCGGTGTGGCCGAAAGCGAAATTCGTAAGCTGCGTCAGCAGTTCAACCTGCATCCGGTTTACAAGCGCGTTGATACCTGCGCCGCAGAATTCGCGACCGACACCGCCTACATGTACTCCACTTATGAAGAAGAGTGCGAAGCGAATCCGAACCGGGACCGTGAAAAAATCATGGTGCTGGGTGGCGGGCCTAACCGTATCGGCCAGGGCATCGAGTTCGACTACTGCTGCGTTCACGCGGCGCTGGCGCTGCGTGAAGACGGTTACGAGACCATTATGGTCAACTGTAACCCGGAAACCGTGTCGACCGACTACGACACCTCTGATCGCCTCTACTTCGAACCGGTCACGCTGGAAGATGTGCTGGAGATTGTGCGCATTGAGCAGCCGAAAGGCGTCATCGTCCAGTATGGCGGTCAGACGCCGCTGAAACTGGCACGTGCACTGGAAGCGGCCGGCGTGCCGGTTATCGGCACCAGCCCGGACTCGATTGACCGTGCTGAAGACCGTGAACGTTTCCAGCAGGCAGTCGATCGCCTGAACCTTAAGCAGCCGGCTAACGCCACGGTAGCGACGCTGGAGCAGGCGGTTGAGAAAGCTGCCGGCCTGGGTTATCCGCTGGTGGTGCGTCCTTCGTATGTGCTCGGCGGTCGCGCGATGGAGATTGTCTACGACGAAATCGACCTCAAGCGCTACTTCCAGACGGCAGTCTCGGTCTCTAACGATGCGCCGGTACTGCTGGATCGCTTCCTTGATGACGCGGTAGAAGTTGATGTCGATGCGATTTGCGACGGTGAGCGGGTGCTGATTGGCGGCATCATGGAACACATTGAGCAGGCTGGCGTGCATTCCGGCGACTCCGCCTGTTCGCTGCCCGCCTACACCCTGAATCAGGAGATTCAGAATGTGATGCGTCAGCAGGTTGAGAAGCTGGCGTTTGAACTCAACGTACGTGGTCTGATGAACGTGCAGTTCGCGGTCAAAGACAACGAAGTTTACCTGATTGAAGTCAACCCGCGTGCGGCCCGTACCGTACCGTTCGTCTCCAAAGCGACCGGTGTGCCGCTGGCAAAAGTAGCGGCGCGCGTGATGGCCGGCAAAACGCTGGCCGAGCAGGGCGTGACCGAAGAGGTGATCCCACCTTACTATTCGGTGAAAGAAGTGGTGTTGCCGTTCAACAAGTTCCAGGGCGTCGACCCGATTCTTGGCCCGGAAATGCGCTCTACCGGTGAAGTGATGGGTGTCGGCCGGACCTTCGCTGAAGCCTTTGCCAAAGCGATGCTCGGTGCGCAGAGTAACATGAAGAAGTCAGGTCGTGCGCTGCTGTCGGTACGTGAAGGCGATAAGAAACGTATCGTCGACCTGGCGGCCAAGCTGCAGAAGTTTGGTTTCGAACTGGATGCGACTCACGGTACGGCGGTGGTGCTGGGTGAAGCGGGCATCAATCCGCGCCTGGTCAACAAAGTGCATGAAGGGCGTCCGCACATTCAGGATCGTCTGAAGAATGGCGAATATACCTACATCGTCAATACCACCGCGGGACGTCAGGCGATTGAAGATTCGAAGCTGATTCGCCGCAGCGCACTGCAGTATAAAGTGCACTATGACACCACGCTGAACGGCGGATTCGCCACGGCGATGGCGCTGAATGCTGATCCAACCGAGCAGGTTATCTCGGTACAGGAAATGCACGCGCAAATCAAAGCGAAATAATCGTCGCAACGGCTCCTTCGGGGGCCGTTTTTTTTGGCATTCGCTGGCCCTGAATCGCGTATCAGAAACAGACGCATTTGAATTAAAGCTGCTGATTTGGCTTAATTTTTTAGCTTTCGGTGCGAATAACGCCGTTTCGCACATTTTTATAAATGAAACACTTCCTGTACAGATTTTTCATCAGTACTATGCCTGCCGCTCATTACCAGAGCGGCTTCAGGACATAAATAAAATGAAAATGCGTACTTTTTCTCTGAGTGCAGTGGCTGCACTGATGGCAATGCTTCCTTTCGCCAGCCAGGCGGAAATCACCCTGTTAAAACAGGACCCGCAGGCGGGCGATCCGCTTAGCCGGCTGAACTTTACCGTGGGCGGCAGTATTCGTGCCCAGGTTAATCACCAGACTGGCGTGAACGACAAATCTTACAAGCGCGACGGCTTTGACGGCGGTACCCGTTTCCGTTTTGGCGCTGACTATTATCTGTTTGATGATGTCAGCTGGATCAGCTACTACGAGCTGGGCGTCAACGTACCCGCCGTGTTCGACTGGGATCGCCACTACGCAGATGGCGCGAATAACACCACCCGTCGCCAGCTTTACACCGGCCTGAAAAGCAAGACCTGGGGCCAGCTGACCTTTGGCCAGCAGAACAGCGTTTATTACGATACGGTCGGCGCTAAAACCGATATCTGGGATTACGACATGATTGGCCAGGCACCGGGCAACGGAATCAACGGTGACTATGACGGATCTTACCGTTCGCGTAAGCAGCTGAAGTATAAAAACACCTTCGGCGATGTCGATCTCTACGCTTCTTATCTGTTCGAGGATAACGAATATCTGCAGGGTAACGGCCTGCGCTACAAGCGCAAAGGCGGCGGCTCGCTGGGGCTGGATTATCACATTACCGACGATCTGAGCTGGGGCACGGCGTGGAACTATACGCATGCGGCGATGCGTAACCCGGACAACGGCGACAGCAAAGACTATGACCAGAACATTCTGGGTACCGCACTGAGCTGGACACCAGGCAACTGGACCCTGTCAGCAGGCGGTGGCTGGTATCAGAACTTCATGACCACCAAGCGCAAAGATGTGCATGACTACTTTGCTGGCGACGCGTGGGGCATTGAGTACTTTGCCGGTTATAAAGTCCCGGTGGCGCAATATGGTCTGAAAGCGGTGCAGCCTTACGTGATGGGTGACCGTATCGAATATGCTAACGGCCGTAACTACCAGCGCATCGATAACGGACTGGGCGTGACGCTGTTCCTCGACTACGGTTTCCGCGTCGATTACGAACACGTCTTCACCTCCAGCACCGATAACCTCGGTGATATGAATCTGGTGCGTCTGCGCTACGATTTCTGATTACGCTGACGGCTCCTGCGGGAGCCGTTTTTATTTGTCTCTTCCTTTTGTACCAGCATAAGCCGGATCTCTGGCGTGCTGCGGCCAGCCATCGTCATTGCACGGTGAAAAACTCTGCCTCAGCGCAAAAAAGCGGTGGCAAAAAAGCTTTACTCAAATAGACCTTTCTCGCTATCGACGAAAGTTTCGCCTTTACGTATGATGGCGCCAATTTTTTCCAGTGAGTGGTTAACATGATTAGTCTTATCGCGGCATTAGCAGCAGATCGCATTATTGGTATGGAGAACGCCATGCCGTGGGACCTGCCTGCAGATTTGGCGTGGTTTAAGCGCAATACGCTGAAAAAGCCGGTGATTATGGGCCGGCTGACCTTTGAATCTATTGGTCGTCCGCTGCCGGGCCGGCTGAACATCGTGGTCAGCAGCAAGCCGGGTAGCGCCGAAGGCGTCACCTGGGTCACCTCGCTGGATGCGGCGTTGCAGGCCGCCGGTGATGCTGAAGAGGTTATGGTGATTGGTGGTGGTCGGATTTATGAGCAGATGCTGCCGCGTGCCGACCGTCTCTATCTGACCCACATTGATGCAGAAGTGGAGGGTGATACTCAGTTCCCGGACTACGAGCCAGACGAGTGGCAGTCGACCTTCAGCGAATTTCATGACGCTGATGCACAGAACTCACACAGCTACTGTTTTGAGATCCTCGATCGCCGCCGTTAAGCCCGATCGCAATAAAAAAACGCCCTGCATATTGCAGGGCGTTTTTGTTTGTCGGGTCAGCCGGCGGATTGCTGAGTGATAACCTCATCCGGCAACGGTTGCTGGCGATTGGAAGGCTGCACATAGTAGCGCTGGCTTTCCCAGTGCAGCAGGGTCAGCGTACCACCCCAGCAGCAGCCGGTATCCAGGCCAATAATTCCTTCTGGCGTGCCTTTGCCTTCCAGCGAGGCCCAGTGACCGAACACAATGGTATAGTCACGCGCCACCGGTCCTTCGATGTTGAACCACGGCTTTAACGGCGGCAGTGCCGACTCCGGCGCATCCTTGCAGATCATATCCAGCTGACCATTCGGGAAGCAGTAGCGCATCCGGGTGAGGGCGTTGGTGCTGAAGCGCAGGCGGGCCAGCCCGGTAAGGTCTTCGCTCCAGTTGTTCGGCATATCGCCATACATCGCATCCAGGAACAGCGGATAGCTGTCACTGGCGAGCACTGCTTCGACTTCACGCGCACACTTTTTCGCGGTTTCGATATCCCACTGCGGCGTAATACCGGCATGGCCCATCACCAGCTTGTGCTCTTCATCGACCTGTAACAGCGGCTGACGCCGCAGCCAGTTGATCAGCTCATCCGCATCGTCCGCTTCCAGCAGTGGCGTCAGGCGATCTTTAGGCTTGTTACGGCTGATACCTGCGTAGACCGCCAGCAGATGCAGATCGTGATTGCCCAGCACCAGTCGCACCGCATCGCCCAGTGATTTCACGTAGCGCAGCACCTCAAGCGAACCCGGGCCGCGCGCCACCAGGTCGCCGGTCAGCCACAGAGTATCCTGCTGAGGATTGAAATCGACCTGCTGCAGCAGCGCACGTAATTCGTCGTAGCACCCGTGAACGTCGCCAATCAGGTATGTGCTCATAGACTTTTATCCAGTATGAAAATTTGCCCGACGAAGCGGGCAACAGGCGTGCAAATCAATGAATGTGAGTTTGAATTGCGAGGCGGAAAACCGGGATTTCGACCTGAAAGGTTTCACCCTGTTCGTCGATCATCACATAGTGTCCCTGCATGGTGCCCATCGGGGTTTCAATCACTGCACCGCTGGTGTACTGAAATTCATTGCCGGCTGCGATATGCGGCTGTTCGCCGACCACGCCTTCGCCCTGAACTTCGGTTTCCCGGCCGTTACCATTGGTAATCAGCCAGTAGCGTCCCAGCAGTTGCACCGGTGAACGGCCGAGGTTGCGAATGGTAATGGTATAGGCGAAGACGTAACGCTCGTCATCCGGTGAGGATTGCGAGGCGACGTACTGGCTTTGCACATGAACCGAGACGCGGGCCGTTTCACTCATCACTTACTCCTGCGATTTTCCCAGATGGTTCGCCAGCCAGTTTGCCAGCTGACAATATTGCGCGACCGAAACGTTTTCAGCCCGCAGGGTTGGATCAATCGACAACTCTTCCAGCGCACCGGCGGTCACCATGTGACTCAGGCTATTGCGCAGCGTTTTACGACGCTGACCAAATGCTTCAGTGGTCACGCGGCTCAGGATACGCACGTCGCTGACCGGATGTGGCGGCTCGGCAAACGGCACCAGGCGTACCACGGCAGAATCAACTTTCGGCGGCGGCGTGAACGAGTGCGGAGGAACTTCCAGCACCGGAATCACCTGACAGTAATATTGCGCCATCACCGTCAGACGGCCGTAGGCTTTGCTACCCGGACCGGCGACCAGACGGTTGACCACTTCTTTTTGCAGCATGAAGTGCATGTCTTTGATCGAACCAGTATAGCTGAAAAGATGAAACATCAGCGGGGTCGAAATGTTGTACGGCAGGTTGCCAAATACGCGCAGCGGCTGGCCTCTTTCCTGCGCCAGCGCGGCGAAGTCGAAGGTCATGGCATCCTGCTGGAAAATGGTCAGCTTTGGTCCGAGGAACGGATGGGTTTGCAGGCGCGCAGCGAGATCGCGGTCCAGTTCCACCACCGTTAAGCTGTCGAGGCGTTCGCCCACCGGCTCGGTTAAGGCACCCAGGCCAGGACCGATCTCCACCAGCGCTTCATCGCGCTGCGGGTGGATTGCGGAGACAATGCTGTCGATAATGTACTGATCGTTCAGGAAGTTCTGCCCGAAACGTTTACGGGCGTAGTGCCCCTGATGGACGCGATTATTCATTACTGCTCTTGATCATAGTGATGGCGAGGTTAAGCGCCGTGATGAAGCTGCCCGGCTCAGCCTGACCCAGTCCGGCGAGTTCAAGCGCGGTACCGTGGTCAACTGAAGTCCGGATAAAGGGCAGGCCAAGGGTGATATTTACCGCCCGGCCAAACCCCTGAAATTTTAGCACCGGCAGGCCCTGATCGTGATACATCGCCAGCACCGCATCCGCATGTTGCAGATATTTGGGCTGGAACAGCGTATCCGCCGGTAGCGGGCCGGTTAACTGAATACCCTGCTGACGCAGTTCATTCAGCGCCGGGATGATAACGTCGATCTCTTCCCGACCCATGTGGCCGCTTTCGCCCGCATGCGGATTAAGACCGCAAACGTAAATATGCGGCTCGGCAATGGCGAATTTTTGCTGCAAATCGTGATGCAAAATGGTGATGACTTCATGCAGGCACTCGCGCGTCACCGCGGCAGAGACCTCTTTCAGCGGCAAATGGGTGGTGGCCAGCGCCACCCGCAGCGCTTCGGTTGCCAGCATCATCACGACCCGATGGCCGCCTGCGCGATCGGCGAAGAACTCGGTATGACCGGTGAAGGCGATACCGGCATCGTTGATCACGCCTTTATGCACCGGGCCGGTAATCAGGGCGGCAAACTCACCGCTCAGACAACCGTCACAGGCGCGCGCCAGCGTGGTCAGCACATAATCGCTGTTGGCCACGCAGAGTTCGCCTGGTGTAACCGGCTGTGCGGTATCGACCGGCAGGATGGTCAGCGTGCCGGCCTGCTGCGGCTGTGCCGCTACGCCAGGCTGGTAAGTCCGCAGCGTCAGCGGTAGGCCAAGCTGCGCTGCACGCTGCTGCAGTAGCGCCGGCGAGGCGCACACCACCAGTTCAACTGGCCAGTCCTGCTGGGCCAGTTGCACCGTCAGATCGGGACCAATCCCGGCGGGTTCGCCGGGCGTGATCACCACTCGGGCATTACTTTGCATTGTTATCCAGAATCTTCACGTAGGCGCTGGCGCGTTGTTCCTGCATCCAGGTCTGCGCTTCTTCAGCAAACTTACGGTTGAACAACATGCGATAGGCACGCTCTTTCTGGGCCGCATCGGTTTTATCCACCTGACGGGTATCCAGCAGCTGGATTAAATGCCAGCCGAAAGAGGAGTGAACCGGCTGGCTGGTCTGGCCTTTTTGCAGGCGCAGCAGCGCATCACGGAACGCCGGATCAAAGGCTTCCGGAGAGGTCCAGCCGAGATCGCCGCCCTGGTTAGCTGAGCCGGGATCGTCAGAGTACTGTTTGGCGGCGGCGGCGAAGGTGGTTTTCCCGCTGCGGATATCGGCAGCAATCTGCTCTAACTGCGCACGTGCCTGGTTATCAGTCATAATTGGCGACGGCTTCAGCAGGATGTGACGGGCATGCACTTCGGTGACCGAGACGTTTTTGCTCTCACCGCGCAGATCGTTCACCTTCAGAATGTGGAAGCCGACACCGGAGCGAACCGGACCGACGATGTCGCCTTTTTTCGCGGTTGCCAGTGCCTGCGCAAACAGGGTAGGTAACTCTTCGATTTTGCCCCAGCCCATGTTGCCGCCTTTCAGCGCCTGTGAGTCAGCCGAGTAGGTGACCGCCATTTTGCCGAAGTCTGCGCCGTTTTTCAGTTCACCCACCAGCTGTTTGGCCAGGGTTTCCTGCTCATCGACCTGCTGCTGCGTCGGGTTCTCTGGCAGCGGCAGCAGGATATGGCTGACGTTCAGCTCGGTACCCTGGCTATTCTGGGAGGCGATCTGCGTTGACAGCGTATCCACTTCCTGCGGCAGGATGGTGACGCGACGGCGCACTTCGTTGTTACGCACTTCCGCAATCAGCATCTCTTTACGGATCTGCGAGCGATAAGTGCTGTAGTTCATGCCGTCGTACGCCAGGCGGCTACGCAGCTGATCAAGGCTCATGTGGTTCTGCGCAGCGATGTTCTGAATGGCCTGATCCAGCTGCTGATCGCTGATCTCAACACCCGCTTTTTCGCCCATCTGCAGAATGATGTTGTCCATGATCTGACGTTCCAGAATCTGGTGGCGCAACGTTTTGTCATCTGGCAACTGCTGACCTGCCTGCTGGGCCTGAGATTTGACGGTGCTCATCATACCGTCCACGTCGCTCTCAAGAACCACGCCGTTATTGACCACGGCTGCAACTTTATCAACCACTTGTGGTGCTGCGAACGCGGTGTTGGCACTCATCGCCACACCAAGAATCAGCATTCTCCAGTTCTTCATACTTTATCCATTGTTGGTTCCGCACTGCGGGATTGCCTGTCAAACATCACAACATCAGAAAGCGCGCTGGTAAGGAATGATGCCCTGACGCAGCATTTGGTTGGTGCCTAAGCCATAGTTGGAACTCAGACCACGCAGCTCAATGTTGAATGAGATTTGGTTGTCATACTTACTGTCGTTGTTTTCCCAACCGTTAATTTTGCGCTCGTAGCCCAGGCGAATCGCGTAACAGCATGAGCTGTATTGCAGACCAACCAGTTGCGATGCCGGACGCGTGTTGCGGGTATCATAGTAGTAAGCCCCTACCACAGACCATGCATCCGCGATCGGCCAGCTGGCCGTGGTGCCGACCTGAGAAATCCCATTTTTATAGATGGGGTTATCCACCAATCCGCTATTGTTCAGCGCAGTCGCCACGTATTCCGGGCTGCTGTAGCGATAGCTCAGCTGCACCATACGATCGGCGTCACGACGGTATTCCAGGACGGCATTTCCCTGGGAGACGTTATCGAGTTTGGTATCATACTGAATCCCACCCCGAACGCCCCAACGATCGCTTACTTTCCAGTATGTATCGCCAGCCCAGATCAGGCTGCCGGTATCATCTTCTTCACTGGTCTGATTAACGCCAGTGCGCGAAGGGGTAAACGAGTAGATTTGACCCACGGAAACGTTAAAACGTTCAACCAGATCGGTATCATAAATACGTGAGGTCACACCGGTGGCCACTTCATTGGCCGAGGCGATGCGATCCAGACCACTATAGGTGCGGTCGCGGAACAGGCCGGTGTAGTCGGTTTGCAGCTGGGTCGAGTCGTACGGATAGATGTTGCTCTGATCGCGATACGGGATATAGAGATACTGCACCCGCGGTTCCAGCGTCTGGGTATAGCCCGCCGCCGAACTCATGTCGCGGTCAAACACCATCCGGCCATCGACTTTAAATTGCGGCAGGGTGCGGTTTACAGACTCATCAAGCGCGCCACTTTGGTTGCCGCGTAATCGGTTAGCGGGGTTGTTATAAAAATCGACGTTCGTCTGCTGATAATGGGTCGCCAGCAGCTTCGCTTCGGTATCCAGGCTGGCCCAGCCATTGGAGAGCGGCAGGTTGAGCGTCGGTTCAACATGCAAACGGGTCGCTTCAGGATAGCGATTGCTGACGTTAGTAAATTTCACTGCCTGAGCATAGATACGGCCGTCAAACGGACCAATATCGTTCTGATAGAAATTCAGGTCCAGCTGCGGCATTGCACGGTAGACGTTGCTGGTGGTGTCGCCAAACACCTGGAAGTCTTTGGTGGAGAGCGTGGCGTCCCAGTTGGACTCTGCGTAGCCAATGCTGAATTTCTGCGTAGCGTAGTTGTTGGTCGAACTGTAATACTTCGAGTCGAGATCGTTGAAGTAGTACTTATCGCTGACCTTGGTGTAATCCGCGCTGAAGCGCCAGTTTTTGTCATAAACCCCGGCATGACGCCAGTAAAATAACCAGCGGTCAGAACTGTCGTCGTCGGCGATGCCACGCACCGCTTTGTCGTTATCGTACTGTTTGTCCGATGCCAGATAGTCGAATTCGACCAGGCCCGCGCCTGCCACCGTCAGATAACGGAATTCGTTTTCGAACTGCATGCCGCGCTTGCTCATGTAGTGCGGCGTAATGGTGGCATCGGCCTGAGGCGCAATGTTCCAGTAATAAGGCAGCATGAACTCAAAGCCGTTGTTGCTGCCATATTTTGCATTCGGGATCAGGAAACCAGAGCGACGACGATCGCCGATCGGTAACTGCAGATAGGGGCTATAGAACACCGGTACCGAACCGAGTTTGAAGCGGGCATTCCAGATTTCCGCCACTTCTTCTTCCCGATCCTGGATCACTTCCGATCCCACCACGCTCCAGCTGTTCGAGCCCGGCAGGCAGGAAGTAAAGCTGCCGTTTTCCAGAATGGTGTAGCGGTTGTTGCCGCGCAGCTTCATCTGGTCGGCGTTACCGCGTCCCTGACGATCCACCATCTGGTAGTCGCCATTCCAGACGTTGGTATCTTTGCTGTTGAGGTTTGACCAGGCTTTCGGACCTTTCAGGATGACCTGATTGTCGTCGTAGTGCACATTACCGAGGGCATCGACGGTACGCACCGGCGTAGTCTGGCCCTCCTGCTGACGCTGATGAAGTTGTACTTCATCAGCCTGCATCCGGCTGTTGCCCTGTTCAATATTCACATTGCCGGTGAAGACCGCATCGTTAGGGTAATTCCCTTTTGCGGCGTCGGAGTGAATGGTCACCGGCAGCTGGTTAGTGTCGCCACTGACCAGCGGGCGGTTATAACTCGGCACGCCTAACATACACTGCGACATTAAATCGTCGGCAAAGGCTTGCTGGCTAATGGCTGAGCCGATCAGAGTGGCCAGCAGGGTAGGTATATGTTTTTTCATACGCGGTATCGAGAATTCCATGAAAACTGGCATCATGCCGACAATCGGGTCAGAGACTAACTTACTGCCCGGCGTTGTGCCAGTGTTAATCCTTTTCTGTCCGCGTTGCCGTTAGGCGCTGAGATAAATGACAGGTATGATAATGCAATTTTCAGCCGCAAGCATGGCGAATTGAGGAGTTTATGCGCTACTGGGGAAAAGTTGTGGGTCTGGCACTGGGTTTACTTTCCGGCGCAGGCTTTTGGGGTATTGTGATCGGTTTGATCATTGGCCATATGATTGACAAAGTTCGCGGCGCACAAGGCAAGGCTTACTTCTCAAATAATCAAACCCGACAGACGCTGTTTTTCAGCACCACCTTTCAGGTGATGGGCCATCTGACCAAGTCAAAAGGGCGCGTCACCGAAGCGGATATCCAGATTGCCTCGCTGTTAATGGAGCGGATGCAGCTGCACGGGGAGTCACGTACCGCTGCTCAGCGGGCGTTTCGTGAGGGTAAACAGGCCGATTATCCGCTGCGCAGCAAACTGCGTGAATTGCGTAGCGCCTGTTTCGGCCGCTTTGACCTGATTCGGATGTTCCTTGAGATTCAGATTCAGGCCGCCTTCGCGGACGGTTCGCTGCATCCTAATGAGCGCCAGGTGCTGTATGTGATTGCGGAAGAGCTGGGAATTTCACGCGGTCAGTTCGATCAGTTCCTGCGGATGATGGAAGGCGGTCAGCAATTTGGCGGCGGCCAGCGTTCTGCGGGCGGTTTCCAGCAGGCGCAACGCGGACCGACGCTGGAAGATGCCTGTAGCGTGCTGGGCGTGAAGAGCAGCGATGACGCCACCACCATCAAACGCGCTTACCGTAAATTGATGAGTGAACACCATCCGGATAAGCTGGTGGCGAAAGGCCTGCCGCCGGAGATGATGGAGATGGCCAAGCAGAAAGCGCAGGAAATTCAGGCCGCTTATGACCTGATCCGCAAAGAAAAAGGCTTTAAATAAATCCAGGTTACCGTGACGTTTTGCCCTGGGGCAGACGTCACGGGCGCAAGGTCAGATTGAGATTAAAAGTCGGCGGGCTGACGGAAGGTCATGGCGTTACCGAATGCGGGATGGGTAATCGTCAGTGACTCGGCGTGCAGCAACAGGCGCGGCGCCATCGCTTTAGCCTCAGGATGAGCATAAAAATTGTCGCCCAGAATCGGATGGCCCAGCGCCAGCATGTGTACCCGCAGCTGGTGTGAACGGCCGGTAATCGGTTTGAGCGATACGCGTGCGCTGTTATCAGCCCGGTACTCCAGCACCTGATATTCGGTCTGCGCGGCTTTGCCGGTCTCGAAGCAGACTTTTTGCTTTGGACGGTTTGGCCAGTCACAAATCAGCGGCAAATCAACCACTCCCTTCTCCGCGGCCGGATGGCCCCAGACGCAGGCCACATAGGTCTTTGCGGGTTCACGCTCACGAAACTGGCGTTTCAGCTCGCGTTCTGCGGCTTTGTTCAGCGCCACCACAATCACGCCGCTGGTGGCCATATCCAGCCGGTGCACCGATTCCGCCTGCGGATAATCACGCTGGATGCGTGTCATCACGCTATCTTTATGTTCGTCCAGCCGGCCGGGCACCGAAAGCAGGCCGCTGGGTTTGTTAACCACCATGATGTGCGCATCCTGATAGAGAATGTGCAGCCAGGGTTCACGCGGTGGATTGTAGGGTTCCATGGTTCTTTCCAAAAATAAGGGGCCTGCGGCTGAGATTGTTTACAAAGTCTGGCCCGATTAGCTGTGATAGCGTGCCAGCGCAGGAAACACGGGCAGATCGGAAAGACGCAAAAGCTGTCATCCCTGACAGGCCCGGCCCGCACCATTTATGGCGCGGGACGCTTTCCTTTCCCTGCATCCTGAGTTTCTCAGTTGCGGCCAGATTCATCCCGGCCCCTGAGCTTACTGGTGAGTCACCACAATCAGGCGCAGCGCGTCGAGACGCCAGTTAGCCTGATCGAGACTTTCCAGCACCTGCTGACGGTTACTTTCCAGCGCCTCAATTTCATCCTCACGGATGTTCGGATTAACCGCTTTCAGCGCGTCAAGACGGGCCAGTTCCGCCCCCAGCTTCTCGTTCGCCTCGGCACGGGCAGCATCAATCACTGCGCGCGCTTCGCTGACCACTTTCTCTTCACCCTGGGTCAGAATGGCATGCACATCCTGCTGTACCGCGTTAACCAGCTTGCTGCCGGTGTGACGATTGACGGCATTCAGCTGACGGTTAAAGCTTTCGAACTCCACCTTGCCCGCAAGGTTAGTGCCGTTACGGTCCAGCAGCAGACGAATGGGCGTCGGCGGCAGGAAGCGGGTCAACTGCAGATGCTTCGGTGCCTGCGCTTCGACCACGTAGATCAGTTCGACCA
This sequence comes from Pantoea sp. AN62, assembly GCF_050432985.1. Taxonomy (NCBI): domain Bacteria; kingdom Pseudomonadati; phylum Pseudomonadota; class Gammaproteobacteria; order Enterobacterales; family Erwiniaceae; genus Pantoea; species Pantoea sp. AN62. Next base: position 128,750 of record NZ_JBNPYB010000005.1, read on the forward strand.
GCAGCGTACCGACCGGCAGCGCCTTGTTCTTCAGCAGCGAGATAGCGCTGCTGCCGGTGTCGCCCGACAGGATCAGATCGAGACCGTTACGGATCAGCGGATGTTCCCAGGTAATGAACTGGGTATCTTCGCGTGACAGCGCCTGGTCGCGGTTAAAGGTGATGGTACAGCCATCTTCCGGCAGGCCGGGAAAATCGGGCACCAGCATGTGATCGGACGGCGTCAGCACGATCAGGTTATCGCTGCGATCTTCCTGATTGATACCGACGATATCAAACAGGTTGAGCGCGAAGTTCACCAGACCGGTATCGTTGTCCTGCTCGCCGATGGCGTTAGCCAGCGCCTGAGCAGCGTCGCCGCCGTTGGAGTTCAGCTCCAGCAGGCGATCGCGTCCCTGTTCCAGCTGCAGTTTCAGGGCATCGTGTTGCTTACGGCAGTCAGTGATAAAGGCATCGAAGCCGTCACTGTTTTCTGGTGCGGCCAGATAGTCGATCAGCTGTGAATGCACGCTGTCATAAATGGTCCGGCCGGTCGGGCAGGTATGTTCAAACGCATCCAGCCCTTCGTGATACCAGCGCAGTAACACCGCCTGCGCGGTCTTCTCCAGCCACGGCACCAGAATCTGGATATCGTGCGCCTGACCGATACGATCAAGACGCCCGATACGCTGCTCCAGCAGATCCGGGTTGAACGGCAGATCAAACATCACCAGACGGCTGGCAAACTGGAAGTTACGGCCTTCAGAACCAATCTCCGAGCAGAGCAGCACCTGAGCGCCGTTCTCTTCTGAGGCGAACCACGCGGCGGCACGGTCACGTTCAATGATCGACAGACCTTCATGGAACACCGCCGCCCGGATACCTTCGCGCTCACGCAGCACCTGCTCCAGCTGGAGTGCGGTGGCGGCTTTGGCGCAGATCACCAGTACTTTCTCTTTGCGGTTGCTGGTGAGATAACCCATCAGCCACTCCACGCGCGGATCGAAGTTCCACCAAGTGCCGCTGTCGCCTTCAAATTCCTGATAAATCTGTTCCGGATAGAGCAGGTCACGCGCGCGTTCTTCTGCGCTTTTGCGGGCACCCATAATGCCGGAGACTTTAATTGCGGTCTGATACTGCGCCGGCAGCGGCAGACGAATCTGGTGCAGTTCGCGTTTCGGGAAGCCTTTGACGCCGTTACGGGTGTTACGGAACAGCACACGGCTGGTGCCGTGGCGATCCATCAGCATTGAAATCAGTTCCTGGCGCGCGTCCTGCTTGCCGTCGCGATCGCTGTTAGCAACCTGCAGCAGCGGTTCAATGTCCTGCTCGCCGACCAGATCGTTAATCCGGTTCATCTCATCCTGTGAGATTGGCTGGTCAGCCAGCAGCGAGGTCACCGCATCGGCGATCGGGCGGAAATGCTGCTGTTCTTCAACAAAAGCGGCAAAGTCGTGGAAGCGGTTAGGATCGAGCAGGCGCAGGCGGGCGAAGTGACTCTCCATGCCCAGCTGTTCCGGGGTCGCGGTCAGCAGCAGTACCCCGGCGGTTTTTTCCGCCAGCTGTTCAATCACCTGATATTCACGGCTCGGCTGGCCTTCTGACCACGCCAGATGATGCGCTTCATCCACCACCAGCAGATCCCACTCGGCATCGGCCAGCAGCTCAAGACGCTGCTTGTTACGGCGCACAAAGTCGAGTGAACAGATAATTAACTGTTCGGTTTCAAACGGGTTATCGCTGTCGTGCTGGGCTTCGGTATAGCGATCGTCATCAAACAGCGCGAAACGCAGGTTGAAACGGCGCAGCATCTCGACCAGCCACTGATGCTGCAGGGTCTCCGGCACCACGATTAACACGCGGTCGGCACGTCCGGCCAGCAGCTGCTGCTGAATGATCATCCCGGCTTCAATGGTTTTCCCGAGACCGACTTCATCCGCCAGCAGCACGCGTGGCGCGTGGCGACGGCCCACATCATGGGCGATATGCAGCTGATGCGGGATCAGGTTGGTGCGCATACCGCGCAAGCCGCTGATCGGCAGACGATATTGCTCACTCTGGTATTTGCGGGCGCGGAAACGCAGGGCGAAACGATCCATCCGGTCGAGCTGGCCGGCAAACAGGCGATCCTGCGGCTTGCTGAAGACCAGCTTGCTGTCGAGCATCACTTCGCGCAGCATCACGTCGCTTTCATCGGTATCAAGACGCGTGCCGATATAGGTCATCAGGTCATTTTCGTTGCGTACTTCATCGACGCGCATCTGCCAGCCTTCATGACTGGTGATGGTGTCACCCGGATTGAAGATGACGCGGGTAACAGGCGAATCGTTGCGGGCGTAGAGGCGGTTTTCCCCGGTGGCCGGGAACAACAGGGTGATCATGCGGGTATCGACCGCCACCACCGTGCCCAGTCCCAGTTCACTTTCCGTATCACTAATCCAGCGCTGACCTAATGTAAAAACCATATATTTTTAGCTCGAATTTTTAACGTTTTTGAAGGTGTTCCCGGATACTCAGGCAATAGCATTTCATCCAAACGAAAAGGTCTGGAGAGTCTCTCTTAGCGCGGTGAGTTTCAGGAAGGGCGCTATGGTACTGGATGGCAGGGCATTCGTCACCTGTCAAAAAAGACCCAACTGCCCGGTAATCAGTGTAGCAAAATCCCCTCCGACGAAGGGTAAAATGCCGTCGGCAACCGGTTGTAACTGCTTACTGACGTAGTGATCATAATCCAGCGGCGTGGTGCGAGCCTCCAGCGGCTCCGGGCCAGCCGTCGCCATCACGTAACGAATCCGGCCCCCCTTCTGGTACTGCAACGGCCGGTTTAATTTGCGATTCTGCTCATCCGCCAGCCGGGCGGCGCGCACGTGCGGCGGCACATTTCGTTCATACTCTATCAGCGGACGGCGCAGACGTTTCTTATAAATCAGCTGATCGTCGAGTTCGCCGGCCAGCAGCTGCGCTACGGTGGTGCGAATATAGTCCTGCCACGGCTCACGGCGAAAAATACGGCTGTAGAGCTGCTGCTGAAACTGCTGTGCCAGCGGCGTCCAGTCGGTGCGAACGGATTCCAGTCCCTTAAACACCATACGTTCGCCCGCCGCTTCGCGGATCAGTCCGGCATAGCGTTTTTTACTGCCCTGTTCGGCGCCACGGATAGTGGGCATCAGGAAACGGCAGAAGTGATTTTCATACTCCAGCTCCAGTGTGCTCGTCAGCCCCTGAGTCTGCTGCAGATGGTCACGCCACCAGGCGTTTACTTTTTGCGTCAGCTGCTGACCAATCGCGGCGGCGTCCTGCTCGCTGTGGGCGGATTTCAGCCAGACGAAGGTCGAGTCAGTATCGCCGTAAATCACATCGTAGCCTTCTTCCTCAATCAGCGTGCGGGTCTGCTGCATAATGGCATGGCCACGCAGGGTAATCGAAGAGGCGAGCCGTGGATCGAAAAAGCGGCAGGCGCTGGTGCCGAGCACGCCATAAAAGGCGTTCATGATAATCTTCAGCGCCTGCGACAGCGGCTGGTTGCCCTGCTGTTTGGCGGCTTCGCGGCCCAGCCAGATCTGCTCAACGATGGCGGGCAGGCAGTGGGTATGACGGGAAAAGCGCGCTTCGCGAAAGCCGGCCACCGAATCAGCATCGTCAGGATGCGCCAGCCCTTCCACCAGGCCAACCGGATCGATCAGAAAGGTACGGATAATCGACGGATAGAGGCTTTTGTAATCCAGCACCAGCACCGAGTCGTAGAGTCCCGGACGCGAATCCATCACGTAGCCGCCGGGACTGGCTTCCGGTGCCACATCGCCGAGGTTCGGCGCGACAAATCCGCTGCGGTGCATCCGCGGAATATAGAGATGGCTGAATGCCGCGACGGAGCCGCCGTGACGATCGACCGCCAGGCCATTCACCGCCGCACGCTCCAGCAGAAACGGCATAATCGCCGTTTTGTGGAAAATCCGGGTGACCAGCTCGCAGTCTTTCAGGTTATAGCGCGCCAGAGCCGGTTTATCATTGGCGAAGCGCCAGTTGATCTCCTCCATGCGCTGCCACGGGTTATCGATCGCCTTGCCTTCTCCCAACAGTTGCTGCGACACCGATTCCAGACTGAATGACGGGAAATCCCAGAAGGCGGATTTCAGCGCATCGATGCCGTCAATGATCAGCCGGCCGCTGAGTTGGGCGAAAAATATGCCGGGCTTAAAGCCGTGCTCACGCCACTCCAGCGTCGTCTGCTGACGGCCCAGACGCAGCGGAATAGCGTAGCGATCGGCATGTTTCTGCAATACCCGCAGATCAAACTGCACCACGTTCCAGCCAATGATCACATCGGGGTCGTGCTGCGCGAACCACTGGTTCAGCGCCTCAAGCAGCTGCGGACGCGTCTCCAGATAGATCAGCTCAAAATCGAGCGCGCTGGCATCGCCGTTGGGCGGACCCAGCATATAGACCTGGCGCTGGCCGCAACCCTCCAGCCCGATGCAGTAAAGCTCGCCATGTTGGGTGGTTTCAATGTCCAGCGAAACCCACTTGAGCGGCGGCCGATAATCGGGATGCGGTTTCAGCCGGGCATTTACCACGCTGTCGCCCTGCGGCTCGCCGTCAAACCAGACCGGCGCGGTAATAAAGCGCTCCATCAGGTAGCGCTCGGGCGGGCGGATATCGGCTTCATAGATCGGGATGCCCTGTTCGCGCAGCAGCTTTTCGATGCGTTGCAGCTGGCGATTCTGCCGGCAGTAGATCCCGGCTACCGGGCGCTGGCGGAAATCTTTCAGTTCAAGCGGCTGGATGCGCAGCTGACGCTCATCTTTCAGCAGCTCACTGACCTGAGACTGAAACTCACGCGGAATAAACGCGACCGACTCTTGAGCCGGCAGCACCACGCGCTGGGCACCCTGATCGGTGGCGAGCCAGAGAACAATTTCACTGCCTTGCGGGGTGTCGCGCCAGTGGCGGGTAAGCAGAAAACCTGCGCGGGGTCTATTCACATCGTCTCCAGACTCAGGATTTTTGAACGGTGATAAAACCCGCTCAGTATAACATGGATATTTATACAGTTCCCGCGGTTGGCTTTTGTCAATATTGTCCTACAATTCTTGCCTTGACGCTGTGCGGCTGGCTCAGGACAATCCAGCCTTCTGCTTTTTCTAAGGAAGTTTATGGAAGCCTGGGTTCAACACCTGTTTACGCAGTCGCTGGAGTGGGCGCTGTTTGCGGTTGCGCTGGTCACTTTTCTGGAATCACTGGCGCTGGTCGGGCTGTTGCTGCCGGGAACCGTGCTGATGGCGAGTCTGGGCGCGCTGGTCGGGAGCGGACAAATTGGTCTCTATCCGGCTTGGGCGGCCGGGTTTGCCGGTTGCCTGATTGGCGACTGGGTCTCTTACGGTATCGGCTGGAAATTTCAGGGACCGCTGCATCGCTGGAAGTATCTGCAAAAGTACAAAGGGCTGTTGGATAAAACCGAACACGCGCTGCATCAGCACAGTATGTTTACCATTCTGGTCGGACGCTTTGTCGGCCCGACGCGCCCGCTGATCCCACTGGCGGCCGGTATGCTGGAATTGCCGGTACGTAAATTCCTGCCGCCGAATCTGATTGGCTGCCTGCTGTGGCCACCGCTCTATCTGCTGCCCGGCATTCTGGCTGGTGTGGCAGTCGATGTGCCCGAGGCGGCGCAGGGCGGTAACTTTAAGTGGCTGCTGCTGACGGCAGCGATAGTGGTGTGGCTGGGCGGCTGGTTAGGCTGGCGCTGGTGGCGCAGCGGCAAGAGTCAGGATTGGGCGACCGCCTGGCTGCCGCCGGAACGACTGCGCTGGCTGGGACCGCTGGGGCTGGTGATCGCCATCGCCGCCCTGGTCGGCATTCAGTTCCATCCGATGATGCCGATTTTCCGTCATCTGCTGTGGCAGGTCTTTTTCGAATAATCACCGGTTAGCGGCGCGGGATGCCCAGGACATCAGCCTCCCGCGTCTCGCCCGACAGCAACTGTCGGGTCTCGCCGTCCCAGTAAACCCGTCCATCAACAATTACCACGCTGCGCGGCGCGATCTGTTGCGCATCTTCCAGACTGTGCGACACCATCAGCAGCGTGATGCTGCGGGCTTCGCACACCGAGCGCACCAGCTGCAGCATTTCGCTGCGCAGCGCCGGATCCAGCGCCGAAAAGGGCTCATCCAGCAGCAGCACCGGGCGATCGCGCAGCAGACAGCGTGCCAGCGCCACCCGCTGACGCTGGCCCCCCGACAGCTCGCCCGGCAGTCGCGCCAGCAGATCGCCTAATCCCACCTGTTCGGCTAGCGCAGCAAGCTGCTGGCGCTGCTCCGCGTTGAGCTTCAGTCCCGGGTGCAAGCCCAGCGCCATGTTCTGCTGCACGCTGAGGTGCGGAAACAGATTGTTCTCCTGAAACAGCATTGATACCGGCCGTCTGGCTGGCACGCTGTGGCTATGATCCTGACCATCAATCATCAGCGTGCCCTGGCGGATCGGCAGAAAACCGGCGATCAGGCTGAGTAGCGTACTTTTTCCGGCACCGCTTGGCCCGAGGATCGCCAGCCGCTCGCCACGTTCGGCGTGCAGGCTGAAGCGCATCGGCAGATGCTGATAAAGGTAAGTAAGGTTATTCAGTGTCAGCATGGCGGCCCGGTAATTTTTCCATCAGGGTGAACAGCAACAAACAGAGCAGCAGCAGCAGCAGGGCGGTCACTGCACCGTCGGCACCGCGATAGGCACCGATCTGTTGATAAAGGTAGAACGGCAGGGTGCGGAAGTCGGCATTGCCAAACAGCGCCACCACGCCAAAATCACCGATCGACAGCACGCAGGCAAACGCCAGCGCCTGTGCCAGCGGACGTTTCAGCGCACGCAGTTCTATCAACCGCAGCCGGTTCCAGCCGTGGATATCCAGTGAATCGCATAGCCTGCCGTAGCGCTCGGCGACGTCACGCATCGGGTTTTCCAGCACTTTCAGCGCATAGGGAATGGCGATCAGCGCATTAGTGAAGATCACCAGCCCGTCTGCCGACGCCGGCAGGCCAACGGTGGCGTTAAACAGCAAAAAGAAGCCGGTCGCCAGCACGATGCCGGGCATCGCCAGAATTAGCATGCCGCTGGTGTCGATCAGCTGTGCGGCGAGCGGGCGCTGACGCAGACGCAATTCGCGACTGCTCCACAGCAGCATCAGCGTCAGTATCACGCACAGCAGGCCGGCACCGACCGCGATGCGCAATGAGGTCAGGGTCGCCTGCCACAACGCTGGCTGGGCCAGTGCGCCGCGCAGTCCGCCGTGCAAGCCATCCACCACTACCGCCGCCAGCGGCGGCAGCAGCAGCAGTAACGCCAGCAGAATCAGCAACCCATCCGTTAGCCGGGCCAGACGCGAATCCTGCGGATCGCGCCAGCCGTGCAGCTGGCTGGTGCCGGCGGGTATCGCTTTACTGAATCGCTGGCTGAGCAGCACCAGCGTCAGGCAACAGCTGAGCTGAATCAGCGCCAGCAATGCGGCGCGACCGGGATCGTAGTCGTAGCTGAGTGCCTGAAAGATCGCCAGTTCAATGGTGGTGGCCTGGGGGCCGCCGCCCAGCGACAGCACGGTGGCGAAGCTGGCGAAGCAGAGCATAAAGATGAGCGCGCCGGTCGGCAGCAGCTGACGTCGCAACCACGGCCATTCCAGCAGGCGAAAGTGGTGCCAGCCGCGCAGATCAAGCTGTGCGGCCAGCTGACGCTGCTCCGCCGGTATGCTCTCCAGCGCCTGTAGCATCAGGCGCGTAGCCAGCGGCAGGTTAAAAAAGACATGCGCCAGCAAAATGCCCTGCAATCCATAGGGCGAGAAGTGATAGTCGATGCCCAGCCACTGACACAACTGTGCCAGCCAGCCGACGCGGCCATAAACCGTCAGCAGGCCGAACACCGCCACCAGCACCGGCAGCACCAGCGTCATGGCGCACAGACGCAGCAACAGCTGACGGCCGGGAAAGCGGCGGCGATAGAGGGCGCGCGCCAGCGGCACCGCAGGCAGCAGCGACAGCAGGGCGGAGAGCAGCGCCTGACCAAAGGAGAACGCCACAACGTGTTGCAGGTACTCATCCAGCAGCACGCTACGCCAGTCGGTGACCGGTGCGGCATTCCACAGTGAGATAAAGGCGAACAGCGCCACGCTGATTAACAGCAGCGTGGCGAGCGAACCGGGGATCAGCCAGCGCGGCATTAACGGCTGACGGCGCGTTGCCACTGGCTAATCCAGCCAGAGCGCTGGCTGGCTACCTCTTCCGGCGAATAGTGCAGCGCGGTGGCGGGCACCTGCAGCGTGGCGAAGCCAGCAGGCAGGGTGGTATCGATCACCGGATACATCCAGTTGCCGGTCGGGATGGTGTTCTGGAACGCCGGCGAGACCATAAACTGCATGAACTGCTGCGCCAGTTTCGGCTGTTTACTGCTGGCTAACTGCGCAGCAACCTCGACCTGCAGATAGTGGCCTTCGGCAAACGGTGCGGCGGCGTAGTTCTCTTTTTTCTCTTCGATAATGTGATAGGCCGGCGAGGTGGTATAGCTCAGCACCAGATCGCCTTCGCCTTTCAGGAACAGACCGTAGGCTTCACTCCAGCCCTTGGTTACCGTCACGGTTTTCTGCGCCAGCTTTTGCCATGCCTGCGGGGTCCGATCGCCATAGACTTTCTGCATCCACAGCAGCAGACCTAATCCCGGGGTACTGGTACGCGGATCTTCATAGATGACCCGCCATTTTTCCGGGCTCTCTACCAGCTCTTTCAGGCTTTTCGGCGGATTTTTCAGACGGGTTTTGTCATAGACGAAGGCGAAATAGCCATAATCAAACGGAACAAAGGTGCTGTCGTGCCAGCCGCCCGGCAGCGTCAGCTGTGCGGTATCGACCTTGCTGGCGGCAAACAGACCGGTTTTTTGCGCCGCCTGCACCAGATTGTTATCCAGTCCCAGCACCACATCCGCTTTGCTGTTTTTGCCTTCCATTCGCACGCGATTCAGCAGCGACACGCCATCTTCCAGCGTGACAAATTTCAGTTCGCAATCGCACTGGGCTTCAAAGGCTTTTTTGACCGCCGGACCGGGGCCCCAGTCAGCGGAGAAGGAGTCGTAGGTGTAAACCGTCAGAACCGGTTTGGCAGCCAGTACCGGGGTGGAAAGTAACAGCAGCAGTGGCAGAACTTTGTTAAACACTTTGCGCTCCTTCAGGAGAATAGGGGATGAGTCGCAAAGGATCTGAGCAGCAGGTCTCTCAAATCCCTACGTCGGTATTAACCGAATCAGGTTCGACGGGTCTCTCTCAGCCGTTTGCGGTCAGCAGGCGGCACCCCGTTGAGAACGTCACATTCTAGTCATTTCAGCGTCAGCGCGAAAGCGTTACAGCGCGGGCGGCGCAAACCAGGCAGATTTAAAATCGAACCAGCCGAGGGTATTCATCCGCACGCCGCGCATGCTGCGCTGACCTTCAAGCAGCAGCCAGTGATGGAACAGCGGATGCAGACCGGCCTCTTCCACTAACCGCTTGCTCCATTCGGCCAGCGGCAGCGTTTTTTCACGCCAGCGGGCGGCATCAGCGTGCCAGTCGATCGGCAGGCAGTGATGCAGCAGCGGGACCTCATACAGCTGGGCGAACAGCGACCAGGCCAATGGCAGTGTGAAGTTCACGCTGCCGAGCCAGATGTCGCTATCGGCGTCGCCCTGATGCCAGCATTCGTAACTGACCTCGCGCGTCTCCAGCGTGACGCCGTGCTGCGCCAGCAGCGGACGTAACGCATTAGCGATCCCTTCGTGCTCAACGTGCTGGCTGTACCAGGTGAGCGTCAGATGAGTCAGGCCGGGCGGCTTTTCGACCGGGGCCAGATCGCGGCGGTGATGCCAGCGCGGCAGTAGACCATACGCCGGAAACCAGTAGCGCTGATAGCCGACGCCGGCGTGGTTGAGCAGGGCGATAGGATTAAACAGATAGCTGACCCAGCGCCGTATCGCCTCGTCACGGCCTTTTTCCGAACGCTGATCGAACAACAAATAGTAGCAGCCTTCTTCCAGCCGGCTCTCTTCCTGGATCTCATCCGCGCCGTCGCCCTGCAGGCGCACGCCCGCGTAGACCAGCTCATCGCTGATATCCGGCAATACCCAGATAGAGACGTCATCAATCAGCGCGCGAAAGCCAAAGTAATCATCAAAGGCTTCTATCTTCAGCTGACTTTCCTGATTACGGATCACGCTGTAAGGACCGGTGCCGATCGGCTGGCGGGCAAAGTCAGGCTGCGTGGGCCATTCGCGTGGCAGGATCATCGCGCTGACGCTGGCCAGCAACCAGGGTAACCAGTCGTCGGGCTGGCTTAAGGTGATATCCAGCGTCCACGGAGCGGGCGAGTCGAGCTGTTGAATATGGGAAAACAGCGGCTGCTGACGCTGACGTTCCAGCGTGGCGATAACATCGGCCATCTCCAGTTCGCGGCCATGATGAAAGCGAATCGCCGGACGCAGAAAGAAGCGCCAGTGGAGCGGGGAAGTCTGCTGCCAGTGATGGGCAATATCGGCCTCAATTTCCCCGTTTTCCTCATTTATGCGCGTCAGGCCATTAAAAATCTGACGGGCAATATGGGTTTCGGAGCGGCGCAGGGCGGAGCCCGGCAGCAGATTCAGCAGCGGGCGGTAGTAAAGCACCCGCAGAATGTGTTTTCCCTGACGGAAACTGCGGCCAAGGTGAGCACCAATCATCTGCCTGACCTGATTCTTATCGCCGACCAGCTGCACCAGCTGATCGATGCGATCCTGATCCAGCAGATCCTCAGCGCGCTGCTGCTGTAGCGCCAGTCCGGTGTAGCAGAAGGTGAGTTGTGAGCGCTTACCGCGTCCGGCTTCGGCCTGCCAGATTAACCAGCCAGCCGCCTGCATCCGGTTGAGTAAGTTGCGCATATGACGACGTGAACAGTGCAGCAGGTCAGCCAGTTCACTCAGGGTGATCTCCTGCGTCTGACCCTGGCAGCTTTGCCACAGACGTATGAACTGCTGCTTCAGGCGAGATGAGGACATAAAAGGGGAACTCCCGGTGAAAAGCGCTCTGTTTTTCTTGCCTCATTTTAAGGGCAAACTTTGCTCTATGGGAAGAGCGGGAGGCATTCAGCTATGAATGGCGTTCGACCCTCATGCCGCTGTTCAGCGGGATGCTTTTCTGAGTAGGGTGCAATTACACCGCCAGCAGATGATCTCTGCTGGCTTTTTTCATGCCGCACGGTATCGTCTACCCTTCTTCTCTTCCCCTGTTCATCCTGTAAGGGATTTCGGTATGAAATCGCTGTTAACGCGGCAGCGCCGCATCAATCCGGTTTACCTCGCTTTTATGGTCGCCTCGTTCATGCTCGGTGTGGCGGGCGCATTGCAGGCACCGACCCTCAGCCTGTTTCTGACCCGTGAGGTGCAGGCCCGCCCATTCTGGGTCGGGCTTTTTTTCACTATCAATGCGGTGGCCGGTATCGTGGTAAGCATGCTGGTGGCAAAGCGATCGGACAGCGTCGGCGATCGCCGCAACATCATTCTGTTCTGCTGCCTGATGGCGCTGGTCAATGCGCTGCTGTTTGCCTTTACCCGTCATTATCTGACGCTGATTACCCTCGGGGTGCTATTGTCTGCCTTAGCCAGCGTGTCGATGCCGCAGCTGTTCGCGCTGGCGCGTGAATATGCTGACCAGTCGGCGCGGGAAGCGGTGATGTTCAGTTCGGTGATGCGTGCGCAGCTGTCGCTGGCGTGGGTGATCGGACCGCCGCTGTCGTTCGCCCTGGCGCTGAACTACGGTTTCGTGACGCTGTTTATGGTGGCGGCGGCGCTGTTCCTGATCTGCATCGTACTGGTGTGGTTTACCCTGCCGTCGGTGCCGCGTGCTGAGCCGCTGCTGCAAAGCGGTGGTCTGCCGTTAAGCGGCTGGCGTGACCGGGATGTGCGGCTGCTATTTCTGGCCTCGGTGACCATGTGGACCTGCAACACCATGTACATCATCGACATGCCGCTCTACATCAGTACCACGCTGGGATTGCCGGAAAAGCTGGCCGGTTTGCTGATGGGGACCGCGGCCGGGCTGGAGATTCCGGTGATGCTGCTGGCCGGGCATTACGCCCGCAGGCTGGGCAAGCGGCGGCTGATGCTGCTGGCGGTGGCGGCAGGGGTGCTGTTTTATCTCGGGCTGGTGCTGTTCAACTCGCGCACCTCACTGATGGTTCTACAGCTGTTTAATGCGGTGTTTGTCGGGATTATCGCTGGCATCGGAATGTTGTGGTTCCAGGATTTAATGCCGGGGCGGCCAGGTGCCGCGACAACGATGTTCACCAACTCGATCTCGACCGGCATGATTCTGGCTGGGGTTATTCAGGGAACGTTAAGTGAGCGGCTGGGACATGAAGCGGTCTACTGGCTGGCATTTGTGCTGGCGATAGCGGCTTTTATTATGTCAGCGCGGGTACGCAACGTATAAAGAAGAAGGGCGACAGGATGCCGCCCTCATTGTGCTGATAAACCCAAATCCGGGTGAACCAGACCGCAGCTGACAAGCTCTATTCGCAGAGAACACCGGCAAAGGAGGAAGGCGTCCCGCGGCAGGGAAGGCGCGGGACGAGCGGCCAGGGATGGTTTACGCGACTTTCCGATCTGACTGTGTTCCCTTCGCAGGCTCGGTCTAACCACTGGGGCAGAGCAGAGGTTGTCAGTAACAGCAGGGCGACCCGATGTCGCCCTGCTTTAACTCAATCAGCGCAGGAAAGCGGGCTGGTTCTGCTCATATTGCGAGATCGACGCTTCGTGTTGCAGCGTCAGGCCAATACTGTCGAGGCCGTTAATCATGCAGTGGCGGCGGAAGCTGTCGAGTTCGAACGGATAGACTTTCTCACCCGCAGTGACCGTCTGAGCTTCCAGATCGACCGTAAAGCGAATGCCGGGTTGCGACGCCACCAGTTTAAACATCTCATCTACTTCCTGTTCGCTTAATTTCACCGGCAACAGCTGGTTATTGAAGCTGTTGCCGTAAAAAATGTCCGCGAAGCTCGGCGCAATCACCACGTGGAAACCGAAATCGGTCAGCGCCCAGGGCGCATGCTCACGTGATGAGCCGCAGCCGAAGTTTTCACGCGCCAGCAGGATGCTGGTGCCTTTGAACTCGGGCTTGTTGAGCACAAAACCGGGCGTCGGTACGGTGCCGGCATCATCTTCAAAACGCCAGTCGTGGAACAGGTGCTGGCCGAAACCGGTGCGGGTTACTTTCTGCAAAAACTGCTTAGGAATAATGGCATCGGTATCGACGTTAGCCGCATCCAGTGGCGCAACAATACCGGTGTGCTGGGTGAATTTATTCGCCATCGGTTAAGCTCCTGTCGTCAGTTGACGGATATCGGCAAAATGGCCGGAAACGGCGGCGGCGGCGGCCATCGCCGGGCTGACTAAATGGGTCCGGCCACCGCGGCCCTGACGACCTTCAAAATTACGGTTGCTGGTTGAGGCGCAACGCTCGCCTGGATTCAGACGGTCATTATTCATCGCCAGACACATTGAACAGCCGGGCAGACGCCATTCAAAGCCAGCGTCGAGGAAGATTTTATCCAGACCTTCGGCTTCAGCCTGAGCTTTGACCGGACCGGAACCTGGCACCACCATGGCAATCACGCCAGGCGCGACTTTGCGGCCTTTGGCGATGGCGGCGGCAGCGCGCAGATCCTCAATGCGTGAGTTGGTGCAGGAGCCGATAAACACCTTATCAATCGCCACATCGGTCAGTTTAATGCCTGGCTGCAGGTTCATGTAGGCCAGCGCTTTCTCCGCCGAGGCGCGCTCGACCGGATCGGCGAACGAGGCGGGATTCGGGATCACCTGATCGACGGCGATCACCTGGCCTGGATTGGTGCCCCAGGTGACCTGAGGAGCGATCTCTTCTGCGTGCAGAGTGACGACTGCATCAAATTTCGCGCCTTCATCTGACTTCAGGGTACGCCAGTAGGCCACAGCCTGTTCCCATTTCTCACCCTTTGGCGAGAACTGACGGCCTTTCAGGTAGTTGAATGTGGTCTCATCCGGCGCGACCAGGCCCGCTTTGGCACCCATCTCAATCGCCATATTGCACAGGGTCATACGGCCTTCCATGCTCAGCGCTTCAATCGCCGGACCGCAGAACTCCACTACGTGACCGGTACCGCCCGCGCTGCCGGTTTTGCCGATGATCGCCAGCACGATATCTTTGGCGGTGATGCCGGTCGCGGCTTCGCCCAGCACTTCAATCTTCATGGTTTTCGCCCGACCCTGTTTCAGCGTCTGGGTGGCAAACACATGCTCGACTTCTGAGGTGCCGATACCAAAGGCCAGCGAGCCAAACGCGCCGTGTGTGGCGGTGTGCGAGTCGCCGCAGACGATGGTCATGCCCGGCAGGGTCATACCCTGCTCAGGACCGATAACGTGAACGATGCCCTGGAACGGGTGATTCAGGTCATACAGCTGGACGCCAAACTCGGCGCAGTTTTTCATCAGCTCCTGCATCTGAATACGCGCCATCTCACCCGATGCGTTGATATCTTTGGTCTGGGTTGAGACGTTGTGATCCATGGTGGCGAAGGTTTTTTCAGGCTGACGAACTTTACGTCCGTGCGCGCGCAGGCCATCAAACGCCTGTGGCGAGGTCACTTCATGGATCAGATGACGATCGATGTAGAGTAATGGCGTTTCATCTGGCGCTTCGTGGACGACATGTGCATCAAATAACTTCTGGTATAAGGTTTTCATTATTTTATTTTTCCTCGGCGATAAAGCGGGCAATGATGCTGCCCATCTCATCGGTGCTGACCGCAGGGCCGTCGCCGGCTAAATCTTTGGTGCGGTAGCCCTCTTCCAGCGCCCGGCTGATGGCGCGCTCAATGCTGTCGGCGGCGTCATCGGCATTCAGGCTGTAACGTAACAGCAACGCCAGTGACAGGATCTGCGCCACCGGGTTGGCGATGTTCTGGCCCGCAATGTCTGGCGCAGAGCCACCGGCCGGTTCAAACAGACCAAAACCCTCTTCATTCAGGCTGGCGGAAGGCAGCATGCCCATTGAGCCAGTGATCATGGCGCACTCATCAGAGAGAATGTCACCGAACAGGTTAGAGCAGAGCAGCACGTCAAACTGCGACGGGTCTTTGATCAGCTGCATGGTGGCATTGTCGATATACATGTGGCTCAGCTGTACATCCGGATAATCTTTAGCAACCTCGTTGACGATCTCGCGCCACATTACCGAGGTCTGCAACACGTTGGCTTTATCGATTGAGGTCACTTTATGACGACGTTTGCGCGCCGACTCAAACGCGATGCGGGCGATGCGTTCGATTTCGAAACGGTGGTAAACCTCGGTATCGAATGCCCGCTCGTGCGGACCGCTGCCTTCGCGGCCTTTCGGCTGGCCGAAGTAGATGCCGCCAGTCAGTTCACGTACGCACAGAATGTCGAAGCCGCGGGCGGCGATGTCGCTGCGCAGCGGGCAAAAAGCTTCCAGTCCACTGTAGAGTGCTGCCGGACGCAGATTGCTGAACAGACGGAAGTGTTTACGCAACGGCAACAGCGCACCACGTTCAGGCTGAGATGCTGGCGGTAAGTGTTCCCACTTTGGCCCGCCAACCGAACCGAACAGAATAGCATCGGCCTGCTCACAGCCTGCCACGGTAGCTGGCGGTAACGGCTCGCCGTGTTGATCGATGGCGATGCCTCCAACCGCGTATTCGCTGGTAGTGATGCGCATGTCGAAGCGTTGACGAATCGCATCTAACACCTTCATTGCCTGCGCCATCACTTCCGGGCCGATACCGTCACCCGATAAAACTGCAATATGGGAAGAGCTGGACATAGTTATACCGTTTCCTTCTGATCTTTAAATTTGCGCTGCAATTCTTGTTCAACCTGTCTGGCACGCCAGATGTTATTCAGGGCGTTAACCATCGCTTTGGCAGAAGATTCGACGATATCGGTCGCCAGACCGACGCCGTGGAATTTACGGTTGTTGTAGCTCACCACGATATCCACCTGACCCAGCGCATTTTCGCCGTGGCCCTTCGCGGTCAGTTTGTAGTTAACCAGTTCTGCATCCAGCTGGGTGATGCGATTGATCGCCTGATAAACGGCGTCAACCGGACCATTGCCGGTGGCGGCATCTGATTTGGTGCTCTCGCCGCAGCCCAGATTGACCGAGGCCGTGGCGGTAATGCTCGAACCGGTCTGGACGTTGAATTCGTTCAGCTGGAAATATTCCGGCTCTTCATTCTGTTTATTGATGAAGGCCAGCGCTTCCAGGTCGTAATCAAATACCTGACCTTTTTTATCGGCCAGCTTCAGGAAGGCGTCGTACAGGGTGTCCAGATTGTAATCGTGCTCTGCATAGCCCATCTCTTCCATACGGTGTTTAACCGCGGCGCGGCCAGAACGAGAGGTCAGGTTGAGCTGGATTTTGTGCAGGCCAATCGATTCAGGGGTCAGGATTTCATAGTTCTCGCGGTTCTTCAGCACGCCATCCTGGTGAATACCAGAGGAGTGGGCAAAGGCGTTTGAGCCGACCACTGCTTTGTTAGCCGGGATCGGCATATTACAGATCTGACTGACCATCTGGCTGGTGCGGTAGATTTCCTGATGATTGATATTGGTGTGGACATTCATGATCTGCTGGCGGGTTTTGATCGCCATGATCACCTCTTCCAGCGCACAGTTACCGGCACGTTCACCCAATCCATTCAGCGTGCCTTCAACCTGGCGGGCGCCTGCCTGAACCGCAGCCAGCGCATTACCGGTCGCCATGCCCAGGTCATCATGGGTATGTACTGACAGAATCGCTTTATCGATGTTCGGTACGCGCTGAATCAACTGGCTGATGATGTGGGCATATTCACCCGGCAGGGTATAGCCGACGGTATCCGGGATGTTAATGGTACGAGCACCGGCATTAATTGCCGCTTCAACCATCCGGCACAGATCGTCAATCGGGGTACGGCCACCGTCTTCACAGGAAAACTCAACGTCGTCGGTGTAGTTACGGGCGCGTTTCACCATCTTCACTGCACGTTCAATGACCTCGGGCAGTGTGCTGCGCAGTTTGGTGGCGATGTGCATCGGTGAGGTGGCGATAAAGGTATGAATACGGAAGGCGTCAGCAACGCGCAGTGACTCGTAGGCGGCGTCGATATCTTTTTCTACACAGCGCGCCAGGCCGCAAACCCGGCTGTTTTTGATGGTCCGCGCAATGGTTTGTACAGATTCAAAATCACCGGGTGAGGAAACCGGAAAACCGACTTCCATCACGTCTACGCCCATGCGCTCCAGCGCTAACGCAATCTGCAATTTTTCTTTCACACTCAGGCTGGCCTGTAATGCCTGTTCACCGTCGCGCAGAGTGGTATCGAAAATAATGACTTGCTGGCTCATCGTATTCATCCTTATGCATTTCTTGCCTTGCAACGAGCATAAAAAAACCCGCGACAGGCGCGGGTTTTTAACTTTCAGCAGGTTTGAATCAGTGTTTGATTCCGCCCACAAGTCTACCGCGCAAACTGAATGCGTTTAGTAGTAGACCGAGTAGGCGAGAAGAACGAAACATGGATTCAAACCTCATAAAATTGTGTGCTGCACATATTGGTACTGGAATCCCGGAGGGATGTCAACCTTCAATGAAGGGCTATTTATGCGGCTAAATAAGGAAAATATTCTGTCAGATATCGGCCAGCCAGCGTATTGAACAACTGCGCACGCGGCGCGGGTTAAAACAGACGATCGGTGGCGGCTGGCTGTGGCTTTGTATTTTATTAATTAACTGAAATTAAAAGATTTTATAATTTATCTTTCAGTCGGAGTGACCGGATTTATTTTCGCTGCTTCAGCATAATCGTATGAACTTTAATGATTTTAAGGTTAATTACGCCAGAAAAGAAATGCCACAGCAAATTGTGGGCTGCGGTAAGCGGCAATAACTTTTCGCTATTTCTTAGATCACGCTGAAAATAATTTCATCGCCAGCATTTTCCTCTGCGGTTGTGCGACGTGATTAGTGTATTCCGCGTAGCCCTTTCTTATCGCGCAGAGCCTTTACGTTGGCGCGGTTTAATTTGCGCGAGTTTGCGGTTTGCCTGCCAGGTTAACTGCGGTTATGGTAATCGTCCTACTCTCAAAACAATGAACTCAACAGATTTCTCTGTATCCGCTGGGCGGAACGCGTTTCCGCCCTGCTGGCATAAACATAAGGTTTTGATCTTACATTGGCAAAGCAGGTGCCTGGATGACGTAACGCACCACGCGCGTTAACGCAGCCTGGCCCTCACGCCTGGAGGCAGAAGATGGAGATGTTGTCAGGAGCCGAAATGGTCGTCCGTTCGTTAATCGATCAGGGCGTTAAGCAGGTATTCGGTTATCCGGGTGGCGCGGTGTTGGATATTTACGACGCGCTGCAAACGGTCGGGGGAATCGACCACGTTCTGGTGCGCCATGAACAGGGCGCGGTGCACATGGCCGATGGCCTGGCGCGCGCGACCGGCGAAGTCGGCGTGGTGCTGGTGACGTCCGGACCCGGCGCCACCAATGCGATTACCGGTATCGCCACGGCCTATATGGATTCAATCCCGCTGGTGATTCTGTCGGGGCAGGTGCCTTCGTCGCTGATCGGCTATGACGCCTTTCAGGAGTGCGACATGGTCGGCATCTCCCGTCCGGTGGTGAAACACAGTTTCCTGGTGAAAAACACCGAAGAGATCCCGACCGTGCTGAAAAAGGCGTTCTGGCTGGCGTCGAGCGGACGTCCGGGACCGGTGGTGATCGATCTGCCAAAAGACATTCTTAATCCGGCCAATAAACTGCCTTATCACTGGCCGGAAGAAGTGAGCATGCGCTCTTACAATCCAACGATTCAGGGGCACAAAGGGCAGATCAAACGTGCATTGAATACGCTGCTGGCAGCCCATAAGCCAGTGATCTACGTCGGTGGCGGCGCGATCACCTCAGGCTGTGAGGCGGAACTGCTGCAGCTGGCGGAGAGCCTGAACATCCCGGTCACCACCTCGCTGATGGGGCTGGGCGCGTTTCCTGGTACTCACCGTCAATGCGTCGGCATGCTGGGGATGCACGGCACCTACGAAGCCAATATGACCATGCACAATGCCGACCTGATTTTCGGCGTTGGGGTTCGCTTTGATGATCGTACCACTAACAACCTGGCAAAATATTGCCCGGATGCCACGGTGATGCACATTGATATCGATCCCACCTCCATCTCAAAAACGGTGGCGGCCGATATCCCGATCGTTGGCGATGCCCGCCAGGTGCTGCAGCAGATGCTGGAGCTACTGGCCCAGACTGACAGCAAACAGCCGCTCGACAGCCTGCGTGACTGGTGGCAATCGATTGAAAGCTGGCGCAGCCGTCAGTGCCTGGAATTTGATCGTACCAGCGCAAAAATTAAGCCGCAGGCGGTTATTGAAACCATCTGCCGCTTGACCAAAGGCGACGCTTATGTCACCTCTGACGTCGGTCAGCATCAGATGTTTGCGGCGCTGTACTACCAGTTTGATAAGCCGCGTCGCTGGATCAACTCCGGCGGTCTCGGCACCATGGGCTTTGGCCTGCCTGCCGCGCTCGGCGTGAAAATGGCGTTGCCGGATGAAACCGTTATTTGTGTCACCGGCGACGGCAGTATCCAGATGAACATTCAGGAGCTGTCGACCGCGCTGCAGTACAATCTGCCGGTGCTGGTGCTGAACCTTAACAACCGTTTCCTCGGCATGGTGAAACAGTGGCAGGACATGATCTATTCCGGCCGCCACTCCCAGTCTTATATGGAATCGCTGCCTGATTTCGTCCGTCTGGCAGAAGCCTATGGGCATGTCGGAATCGCCATTGAGCATCCGGCGGAGCTGGAAGAGAAGCTGACGCTGGCGCTGGAAACACTGGCGCAGGGACGGCTGGTATTTGTGGATGTCACCGTCGACGGCAGTGAGCACGTTTATCCGATGCAGATTCGCGGTGGCAGCATGGATGAGATGTGGTTAAGCAAAACGGAGAGGACATAACTATGCGTCGCATTTTATCGGTTCTGCTGGAGAACGAATCCGGCGCATTATCTCGCGTGGTCGGCCTGTTCTCACAGCGTGGCTATAACATCGAAAGCCTGACCGTTGCGCCAACGGACGATCCGACGCTATCGCGAATGACGATACAGACCGTCGGCGATCAGAAGGTGCTGGAGCAGATCGAGAAGCAGCTGCACAAGCTGGTTGATGTGCTGCGCGTGACCGAACTGGGGCAGGGCGCGTACGTTGAGCGTGAAATTATGCTGGTGAAAATTCAGGCCAGCGGCTACGGCCGGGAAGAGGTGAAGCGCAATGCGGAAATCTTCCGGGGCCAGATTATTGATGTGACCCCGACGCTGTATACGGTTCAGCTTGCCGGCACCAGCGACAAACTGGACGCATTCCTGAATACCGTGCGCGATGTGGCGGAAATTGTCGAAGTGGCACGCTCCGGAATCGTCGGGGTGTCGCGTGGCGATCGCATCATGCGTTAATCACCTTGCGTAATCACTCAGGATGACTCTAACCCGGCGAAATGCCGGGTTTTTTTATTTTTTATGCGCCAGACCAGTTACATTCAGAAAAGCGGTTGCTCCGCGCACTTTTCTGCTGTTAGATGATAACCATGAGTTGTCCATAGCTTAACTGCGGCTATTTTAGTCGTGCGAACGGCTTTGATTGAGGGTTATCGTGAAACTGGATGAAATTGCGCGTCTGGCGGGCGTGTCGCGTACCACGGCCAGTTATGTGATTAATGGCAAAGCGCGGCAGTATCGTGTCAGCGACAAAACCGTTGAGAAAGTGATGGCGGTGGTGCGTGAGCACAATTACCACCCGAATGCAGTGGCGGCCGGACTGCGCGCCGGGCGCACCCGTTCCATTGGCTTAGTCATTCCCGATCTGGAAAATACCAGCTATACCCGCATCGCGAATTATCTTGAGCGTCAGGCACGGCAGCGAGGTTATCAGTTGCTGATCGCCTGTTCAGAAGATCAGCCGGATAATGAGATGCGCTGCATTGAGCATCTGCTGCAACGGCAGGTTGATGCGATCATCGTTTCTACTTCATTACCGCCAGAGCATCCGTTTTATCAGCGCTGGATCAACGATCCTCTGCCCATCATCGCCTTAGACCGCGCCCTCGATCGCGAGCACTTCACCAGCGTGGTGGGTGCCGATCAGGATGATGCCTATACGCTGGCCGCCGAATTACGTCAGCTCGAGGTTAAAAATGTGCTGTTTCTCGGCGCGCTACCCGAACTGTCGGTCAGTTTCCTGCGTGAGATGGGCTTCCGCGACGCGTGGAAAGAGGATAGTCGTCCAATCGACTACATCTACTGCAACAGTTTTGAGCGTACCGCTGCTGCGGCGCTGTTCGAAAAGTACCTTGAAGATCATCCGATGCCTGAGGCGCTGTTCACCACGTCGTTTGGCCTGCTACAGGGCGTGATGGATGTGACGCTGAAACGTGACGGACGGCTCCCGACCGAGCTGGCTATCGCGACCTTTGGCGACCACGAATTACTGGACTTTCTTGAGTGTCCGGTGCTGGCGGTGGGTCAGCGCCATCGTGACGTGGCGGAGCGGGTACTGGAATTAGTTTTAGCCTCCTTAGACGAACCGAGAAAACCGAAACCGGGGTTAACCCGCATCCGGCGTAATTTATACCGTCGCGGACAATTAAGCCGAAAAGTTAAATGAGTGACGGGCAGTATTAAGCTGCCCGCCTGTTTTAAATTGTGGCCTTTGGCGGTTCTGATAGCGGGAGGAGGTAAAAAAGCGTAAATTCTGCTCACTGAATCTAACAAATCAAAAAGCTTTATTTTTTATTATTTGTTTACAACTTCAACAAACCTTCTGTTCCCGTCCCGCCTGAAG
Source organism: Pantoea sp. AN62 (assembly GCF_050432985.1). Taxonomy (NCBI): domain Bacteria; kingdom Pseudomonadati; phylum Pseudomonadota; class Gammaproteobacteria; order Enterobacterales; family Erwiniaceae; genus Pantoea; species Pantoea sp. AN62. The sequence continues at coordinate 150,645 of NZ_JBNPYB010000005.1, forward strand.
CCGCTGGGCTTCCTTTAAGAAATCCCCTAAAATGCCGCCGCTGTCTCAGAAACTGCGATAAATATTTAGCGCTTTACATTGTTTCATTTTTAGCCGTTTTTCCCCGGCCCGCTATTTTTATTCAGGTATTCATCAGCTTAATTTTTATTTTTGCCTTTTATTTGAATATAACGTCGCCAGACGCTAATTCACCGGTCTGCAAATAGTGATATTCAACTGCCGCTCCGGCTTGACAAGGATTTCATCGGGTCCTTAAACTCGTTTCGTGGTAAAAAGTGGGATAAAGTGGCGCAAATGGGTGAGCGGGGGGTAAGGCTGGCATGTTCCGCGGAGCAACGTTAGTCAATCTCGACAGTAAAGGGCGGCTCGCAGTACCAACGCGATATCGCGATTTACTGAACAGCGAGTCTCAGGGGCAGATGGTCTGTACCATCGACCTCCACCAGCCATGCCTGTTGCTTTATACCCTGCCCGAATGGGAAATCATTGAAAAAAAGCTGGCCCGCTTATCCAGTATGAATCCACTTGAGCGCCGCGTGCAGCGCCTGTTACTGGGCCATGCCAGTGAGTGTCAGATGGATAATGCAGGGCGCTTGTTGCTGGCGAATACGCTTCGCCAACACGCTAAATTAACCAAAGAAGTGATGCTGGTTGGACAGTTCAATAAGTTTGAACTGTGGGATGAACAGACCTGGTATCAACAAGTCAGGGACGATATTGACGCAGAACAGTCGGCTCAGGAGCCTTTATCTGAGCGGTTGCAGGACTTGTCGCTATAGCTATGCAGGAAAATTTTAAACATACCACCGTGCTGTTGGATGAGGCGGTTAACGGCCTCAATATCAGGGAAGACGGGATTTACATCGACGGCACATTCGGTCGTGGCGGTCATTCGCGCTTAATTCTTTCGCAGCTTGGGGCGAAGGGAAAGCTCATCGCTATCGATCGTGACCCGCAAGCTATTGCCGCGGCCGCTGAGATCACCGATCCGCGCTTCTCCATTATTCATGGTCCTTTTTCCGCGCTGGCGGAGTACGTTTCTGAACGGGGATTAGTCGGCAAAATTGACGGCATTTTACTGGATTTAGGCGTGTCGTCGCCGCAGCTGGATGATGCCGAACGCGGCTTCTCCTTTATGCGCGACGGACCACTGGATATGCGAATGGACCCGTCGCGGGGTCATTCCGCCGCTGAGTGGTTGCTCCACGCTGAAGAAGCCGACATCGCTTTCGTGCTGAAGACCTATGGCGAAGAGCGTTTCGCCAAACGTATCGCCCGCGCCATTGTTGAGCGCAACCGCGAGCAGCCGATGACACGCACCAAAGAGCTGGCTGAGGTGATCGCCATCGCCACGCCGGTGAAAGATAAATTTAAGCATCCGGCGACGCGCAGCTTCCAGGCGATTCGAATCTGGATCAACAGTGAACTGGAAGAGATCGACATCGCGCTGAAAGGCGCGGTTGAGGTGCTGGCACCGCAGGGACGTCTGTCGGTCATCAGCTTCCACTCACTGGAAGATCGGCTGGTGAAGCGCTTTATGCGCGATCAGAGCCGCGGGCCGCAGGTGCCAGCTGGATTACCAATGACGGAACAGCAGTTACGCGCGCTGGGCGGACGAGAACTTAAGTTGCTGGGCAAACTGTCGCCGGGCGAGGCTGAAGTGGCTGAAAACCCACGCGCGCGCAGCTCGGTATTACGAATCGCGGAGAAGACCGACGCATGATCGGTAATGAGCGCCACAGCCTGCCTGGCGTGATTGGCGGCGATCTGCTGCGGAAAGGCAAGATTCCGGTGTTGCTGCTGATCGCCGTGCTGGTTTCTGCGGTACTGGTGGTCACCACCACGCACAAAACGCGCTTGCTGACGGCGCAACGTGAACAGCTGGTACTGGAGCGGGATGCGCTGGATATCGAATGGCGCAACCTGATCCTGGAAGAGAACGCCCTGGGCGATCACAGTCGTGTTGAACGAATCGCAACCGAGAAGTTGCAATTGCAGCATGTTGATCCTTCACAAGAAAATATTGTGGTGCAGAAATAAGGACCTCAGATAGCGAATGAGCGGCGCAGGCAGAACGCTGAAGTTGAAGAAACCGGAAGATAAAGCCAGCTTTGTAAGCTGGCGTTTTGCGTTGCTGTGCGGCTGTATTTTGCTGGCACTGGGAGGATTACTGTCGCGTGTTGCCTGGCTGCAGGTGATTAATCCTGACAGGCTGGTGAAAGAGGGCGATCTGCGCTCGCTGCGCGTTCAGGCGGTGCCGACGTCGCGCGGTATGATCAGCGACCGCGCCGGACGACCGCTGGCAGTGAGCGTGCCGGTCAACGCTATCTGGGCCGATCCCAAAGAGCTGCATGCCGGCGGCGGCGTAACGCTGGACAGCCGCTGGAAGGCGCTGTCGGATGCGCTTTCGATTCCGCTCGACCAGTTGGCCGCGCGGGTTAACGCCAATCCCAAAGGCCGCTTTGTCTATCTGGCGCGCCAGGTCAATCCGGCCATCGGCGAGTACGTCAAAAAATTGAAACTGCCTGGTATCCATCTGCGTGAAGAGTCACGCCGTTACTACCCGGCGGGGCAGGTCACGTCTCATCTGATTGGTTTTACCAATATCGACGGTCAGGGTATCGAAGGGGTCGAAAAAAGCTTTGATAAATGGCTGACCGGTGCACCGGGCGAACGAACGGTGCGTAAAGACCGATTTGGTCGGGTAATCGAAGATATCTCCTCGGTGGATAGCCGCGCTGCGCATAACCTGACCCTGAGCATCGATGAGCGCTTACAGGCGCTGGTCTATCGCGAACTGAACAACGCCGTCGCCTTTAACAAAGCTGAATCGGGCACTGCGGTGCTGGTAGACGTGAATACCGGCGAAGTGCTGGCGATGGCCAACAGCCCGGCTTACAACCCGAATAACCTCAGCAACACGCCGAAAGATCTGATGCGTAACCGCGCCATCACCGACATCTTCGAGCCGGGTTCTACCGTCAAGCCAATGGTGGTGATGACCGCCCTGCAGCGCGGTGTGGTCAAAGAGAATAGCGTACTGAATACCGTGCCGTACCGCGTCAATGGTCATGAGATCAAAGACGTGGCGCGCTACAGCGAACTGACCCTGACCGGGGTTTTACAGAAATCGAGTAACGTCGGGGTTTCACGTCTGGCGTTAGCGATGCCTTCCTCAGCGCTGGTAGATACTTACGCGCGCTTTGGGCTAGGTAAACCGACCAATTTGGGGCTGGTCGGGGAAAGCAGTGGCTTATACCCTCAAAAACAACGGTGGTCCGACATAGAGAGGGCCACCTTCTCTTTCGGCTACGGGCTAATGGTAACGCCGTTACAGTTAGCGCGAGTCTACGCAACCATTGGCAGCTACGGCATCAACCGTCCGCTGTCGATCACTAAGGTCGATCCCCCTGTCGCGGGACAACGCGTTTTCGATGAGTCACTGGTTAAAACCGTGATGCACATGATGGAAAGCGTGGCGCTGCCCGGCGGCGGCGGGGTGAAAGCGGCGATTAAAGGCTATCGCATCGCCATCAAAACCGGTACCGCTAAAAAAGTCGGGCCGGATGGACGCTACGTCAATAAATACATTGCTTATACCGCAGGCGTCGCGCCTGCCAGTCATCCTCGATTCGCGCTGGTGGTGGTGATCAACGATCCCCAGGCCGGCAAGTACTACGGTGGTGCGGTTTCTGCGCCGGTGTTTGGTGCCATCATGGGCGGCGTACTGCGCACCATGAACATCGAGCCGGATGCGTTACCAACCAATGACAAGAACGAGTTGGTGACTAACAGAAGTGAGGAATCAAGTGACAGATCGTAACCTGCGCGACTTACTCGGCCCCTGGGTGCCAGGCGCGCCGGCGCGTCCACTGCGTGACATGACACTGGATAGCCGTACCGCGGCTTCCGGCGATCTGTTTGTCGCTATTGCAGGCCATCAGGCCGATGGACGCCGTTTCATCCCGCAGGCGATTGCACAAGGCGTTGCCGCCGTGGTGGCCGAAGCCGAAGGGGAAGCGGCCGATGGCGAAATCCGTGAAATGCACGGCGTACCGGTTATCTATCTGACGCAGCTGCATCAGCGTCTGTCAGCATTAGCCGGACGTTTCTATCAGCAGCCGGGCGAAAAACAGACGCTGATCGGCGTCACCGGCACCAACGGAAAAACCACCACCACCCAGTTGCTGGCGCAGTGGGCCAACCTGCTGGGCGAAACCAGTGCAGTGATGGGGACGGTGGGCAACGGATTGATCGGCCAGCTTGTGCCGGCGGAAAACACCACCGGCTCAGCGGTCGATGTTCAGCATCTGCTGCACGATCTGGCGGAACAAGGTGCCACACTGACCGCGATGGAGGTTTCTTCACACGGCCTGGTTCAGCACCGTGTCGCGGCGTTGCCGTTTGCGGCCGCCGTATTCACCAATCTCAGCCGCGATCACCTCGATTATCACGGCGATATGCAGCGCTATGAGTCCGCCAAATGGCTGCTGTTCTCTGAGCATCAGGTTGGTCAGGCGATTCTGAACGCCGATGATGAAGTCGGCCGTCGCTGGCTGGCCAGCCTGCCTGATGCCGTTGCCGTGACGATGGAAAATAATTTACAGCCTGGCTGCCACGGCCGCTGGCTGAAAGCCGACGCGGTGCAGTATCACGATAACGGCGCGAACATCCGCTTCAGCTCCAGCTGGGGCGAAGGCGAGATCGACAGCCGTCTGATGGGAGCGTTCAACGTCAGCAACTTACTGCTGGCGCTGGCGACGCTGCTGGCACTTGACTATCCGCTTGACGCACTGATCAACGCAGCATCGAAGTTGCAGCCGGTCAACGGCCGGATGGAAGTGTTTAGTGCTGATGGCAAACCGACGGTAGTGGTTGATTATGCCCACACCCCGGATGCGCTGGAAAAAGCGCTGGAAGCCGCACGCCTGCACTGCACAGGAAAACTGTGGTGCCTGTTTGGCTGCGGCGGCGATCGTGATAAAGGCAAACGTCCGTTAATGGGCGCCATTGCTGAGCAATTCGCCGATGTAGTGGTGATCACCGATGACAACCCACGCAGTGAAGATCCGCAGGCGATTGTGAAAGATATCCTGACCGGCCTGCTGGACCCGGGTCGCGCCCGCGTCGTCTCCGGGCGTGCGCAGGCGGTGACCAACACCATCATGCAGGCGCAGCCGGAAGATATCGTGTTGGTGGCGGGTAAAGGCCACGAAGACTACCAGATTATCGGCAATCGCCGGCTGGATTACTCCGATCGTGCCACGGTAGCGGCGCTGCTGGGAGGCGCGGCATGATCCCGGTTTCCTTAAAGACGCTCGCTGACATCACCGGCGGCACGCTGTATGGCAGTGATTTAACCGTGACGGACGTCACCACGGACACCCGCAAGGTAACGGCAGGCAGCCTGTTTATCGCGCTGGTTGGCGAACGTTTTGATGCCCATGACTTTGTGGGTGATGCAATTGCTAGCGGCGCGCAGGCGCTGTTAGTGAGTAAGCATTTACCTGTCGCCGTTCCGCAGGTAGTGGTTGAAGATACCCGACTGGGCTTTGGCAAGCTGGCGGCCTGGGTACGCCAGCAGGCGACAGCCCGGGTCGTAGCGCTGACCGGTTCATCCGGAAAAACGTCGGTCAAAGAGATGACCGCAGCGATCCTGCGCCAGTGCGGTGAAACCCTCTATACCGCCGGTAACCTTAACAACGATTTTGGCGTCCCGATGACGCTGCTGCGTCTGACCAGAGAGCATCAGTATGCGGTGATTGAGCTGGGTGCTAATCATCAGGGCGAGATCGCGTACACCACCGATCTGGTGCGGCCGGAGAGCGCGCTGGTCAACAACCTGGCGGCGGCGCATCTGGAAGGATTTGGCTCGCTGGCAGGCGTCGCTAAAGCCAAAGGTGAAATATTTATGGGATTGCCCGCCAACGGTACGGCGATCCTTAATGCGGATAGCAATGACTGGCCGAACTGGCAGGCGCATCTGCAGGACCAGACGGTGTGGCGCTTCTCGCCGCAGGCGGCCGGATGTGACTTCTCTGCTCGTGATATCAGCATTGCGCATGATGGCACCCACTTTGTGATGGTGACGCCGCGCGGTGAGGTGGCGATTACGCTGCCGCTGCCGGGACGGCATAACGTCGCCAACGCGCTGGCCGCGGCGGCTCTGGCGCTGTCGGTTGATGCTCCGCTGAGTGCGATACAGCAAGGGCTAAAAACCCTGCAGTCGGTGCCGGGCCGCCTGTTCCCGATACGTTTATCTGCGCACCAGTTGCTGCTGGATGACAGCTATAACGCTAACGTCGGATCGATGACCGCTGCGGCGCAGGTACTGTCAGAAATGCCGGGTTATCGGGTGATGGTCACTGGCGATATGGCGGAACTGGGTGAAGAGACCGAACAGTGTCACCGTGAAGTCGGGCTGGCGGCGCGTGCTGCCGGTATCGATAAGGTCCTGAGCGTGGGGAACGTTAGCCAGTTGATCAGCGAAAGCAGCGGCGTTGGCGAACATTTCAGCGATAAAACCGCCCTGACTGAACGTTTACGTCAGTTGTTGTCCGAACACAAAGAAATGACTGTCTTGATTAAAGGTTCGCGTAGTGCCGCCATGGAGCAGGTAGTACAGAGCTTACAGGAGAAAGGAACATGTTAGTTTGGCTGGCCGAGCATCTGGTCGCTTTTTATTCGGGCTTTAACGTCTTTTCGTATCTGACGTTTCGCGCCATTGTCAGCCTGCTGACCGCGTTGTTTATCTCCCTGTGGATGGGGCCGCGCCTGATTGCCTGGCTGCAAAAATTGCAGATTGGTCAGGTAGTTCGTAACGATGGCCCGGAATCGCACTTCAGCAAGCGCGGCACCCCGACCATGGGCGGCATCATGATCCTTACCTCAATCACCATTTCGGTGTTGATGTGGGCTTATCCGTCAAACCCGTATGTCTGGTGCGTGCTGGTGGTGCTGATCGGCTTCGGGATCATCGGTTTTGTCGACGACTACCGCAAGGTGGTGCGCAAAGATACTAAGGGCCTGATCGCCCGCTGGAAATATTTCTGGATGTCGGTGATTTCGCTCGGCGTGGCGTTTGCCCTGTATGTCGCCGGCAAGGATACCCCCGCAACGCAACTGGTGGTGCCGTTTTTCAAAGACATCATGCCGCAACTGGGGCTGTTTTATGTGCTGCTGGCCTACTTTGTGATTGTCGGCACCGGCAATGCCGTCAACCTGACCGATGGCCTTGATGGGCTGGCAATTATGCCAACGGTATTTGTGGCGGCTGGCTTCGCGCTGGTGGCCTGGGCAACCGGGAACGTGAAGTTTGCCGAGTATCTGCATATTCCTTATTTGCGTCATGCCGGTGAGCTGGTGATTGTCTGTACCGCTATCGTCGGGGCAGGGCTGGGGTTCCTGTGGTTCAACACCTATCCGGCTCAGGTCTTTATGGGCGATGTGGGTTCGCTGGCGTTAGGCGGCGCACTGGGCACTATTGCGGTGCTGCTGCGTCAGGAGTTTTTACTGGTGATCATGGGTGGCGTATTCGTGGTTGAAACGCTGTCGGTGATCCTGCAGGTGGGATCGTTTAAGTTGCGCGGCCAGCGTATTTTCCGCATGGCACCGATCCATCACCACTATGAACTGAAGGGCTGGCCGGAACCGCGCGTCATTGTGCGCTTCTGGATTATTTCGCTAATGCTGGTGCTGATTGGCCTGGCCACGCTGAAGGTGCGTTAATCATGGCTGACTATCGGGGAAGAAAAGTTGTCATCATCGGGTTAGGCCTGACCGGTCTCTCCTGTGTTGATTTCTTTTTAGCGCAGGGCGTAACGCCTCGCGTTATGGACACCCGTGTGTCGCCGCCGGGGCTGGAGAAATTGCCGGCGCAGGTGGAACGCCATCTGGGTGGCATTAACGGTGACTGGCTGCTGGATGCCGACCTGATTGTCGCCAGCCCAGGCGTCGCGCTGGCCCATCCGATTCTGAGCGAAGCGATAGAAGCCGGCATTGAAATCGTCGGCGACATTGAGCTGTTCTGCCGTGAAGCCCAGGCGCCGATCGTGGCGATTACCGGCTCCAATGGTAAAAGCACCGTGACTACGCTGGTGGGTGAGATGGCGAAAGCGGCCGGCTGGCAGGTCGGCGTGGGCGGCAATATCGGGTTGCCGGCGCTCAGCCTGTTGCAGTCACCGGCGCAACTTTATGTACTGGAACTTTCCAGCTTCCAGCTTGAAACCACTCACAGCCTGAAAGCGGCAGCGGCGACGGTACTTAACGTCAGTGAAGATCATATGGATCGCTATCCGCTGGGCATGCAGCAGTATCGTGCTGCCAAACTGCGTATTTATGAAAATGCGAAGGTGTGCGTCGTCAATGCAGATGACGCGCTGACCATGCCGGTACGCGGCGCAGATGCGCGTTGCGTCAGCTTTGGCATTGACTTCGGTGACTATCATCTTAATAAGCAGCAGGGCAATGTCTGGCTGCGGGTGAAAGGCGAGAAGGTGCTGAACACCGCTGAAATGAAGCTGGTGGGACAACACAACTACACCAACGCGCTGGCGGCGCTGGCGCTGGCCGATGCAGTAGGGCTGCCGCGCGCTTCCAGCCTGGCTGCATTAACCCAGTTTAATGGTCTGGCGCATCGCTTCCAGCTGGTGCTTGAGCATCAGGGCGTGCGCTGGATCAACGATTCCAAAGCCACCAACGTGGGCAGTACCGAGGCGGCGCTGAATGGCCTGCAGGTTACCGGCACCCTGTGGCTGCTGTTGGGCGGCGACGGTAAATCAGCCGATTTTTCACCGCTGACGCCTTATCTGCAGGGTGACAACGTGCGGACCTACTGCTTTGGCCGCGATGGCGATGCGCTGGCTTCGCTGCGTCCGGAGATTGCGGTGCGCACCGAAACCCTGCGTCAGGCGCTGGAACAGATCGTCCCGCAGCTGAAGTCAGGCGATATGGTGCTGTTGTCACCCGCCTGCGCCAGCCTTGATCAGTTCCGTAACTTTGAACAGCGTGGCGAACAGTTCGCCCAACTGGCGAAGGAGCTGAGCTGATGCATATTCCTGGCGCGGGTCTGGCGCGGTTCTTCTCGGGTCGTCTGAAAGATTGGGTGATGGGATCGCGCGAAAGCGATGATACCTCGCTGGTGCTGTATGACCGCACGCTGCTGTGGCTGACGTTCGGCCTGGCAGTGATTGGTTTTGTGATGGTGACTTCCGCCTCAATGCCGGTTGGTCAGCGTCTCAACGATGACCCGTTCTATTTTGCCAAGCGTGATGCGTTTTATATCGCGCTGGCGGTCGGTATGGCGCTGGTCACGCTGCGGGTGCCGATGGATTTCTGGCAGCGCTACAGCAACGTGATGTTAATGGCATCCGTCGCCATGCTGCTGATTGTACTGGTGGTCGGCAGTTCGGTTAACGGTGCATCGCGCTGGATCGCCCTCGGACCGCTGCGTATCCAGCCAGCCGAGTTATCCAAACTTACCCTGTTTTGCTATCTCGCCAGCTATCTGGTGCGCAAAGTGGAAGAGGTGCGTAACAACTTCTGGGGCTTCTGTAAGCCGATGGGCGTGATGGTGGTGCTGGCAGTACTGCTGCTGGCGCAACCGGACCTCGGTACCGTGGTGGTGCTGTTCGTCACCACGCTGGCCATGCTCTTCCTGGCCGGTGCCAAACTGTGGCAGTTCCTGGCCATCATCGGCTCCGGCATTTTTGCCGTGGTGCTGCTGATTATCGCCGAACCGTACCGTATGCGCCGCGTCACATCGTTCTGGAACCCGTGGGAAGATCCGTTCGGCAGCGGCTACCAGCTGACCCAGTCGCTGATGGCATTTGGCCGCGGTGAATTCTGGGGCCAGGGGCTGGGTAACTCGGTGCAAAAACTGGAATATCTGCCGGAAGCGCACACCGACTTTATTTTCTCGATTATCGGTGAAGAACTCGGCTACATCGGTGTGGTTATGGCGCTGTTAATGGTATTCTTCGTCGCTTTTCGTGCGATGTCGATTGGCCGCCGTGCACTGGAGCTGGATCAGCGTTTTTCCGGCTTTCTGGCCTGTTCAATTGGTGTCTGGTTTAGCTTTCAGGCTCTGGTTAACGTCGGCGCGGCAGCAGGTATGCTGCCCACTAAAGGTCTGACCCTGCCGCTGATCAGTTACGGCGGGTCGAGTCTGATTATTATGTCGACCGCCATCGTCTTTTTGTTACGCATAGATTATGAAACGCGCCTGGCGAAAGCGCAGGCGTTTACCCGAGGTGGTCGATGAGCAGTAAGCGATTGATGGTGATGGCAGGCGGAACCGGTGGGCATGTCTTTCCCGGTCTGGCTGTTGCCCATCATCTGATGGAACAGGGCTGGCAGGTCCGCTGGTTAGGTACTGCCGACCGTATGGAAGCGGATTTAGTGCCGAAGCACGGCATCGACATCGATTTCATTCGCATCAGCGGACTGCGCGGCAAAGGCGTTAAGGCGTTACTGCTGGCTCCGCTGCGCATCTTCAACGCATGGCGTCAGGCGCGTCGCATCATGAAAGCCTGGCAACCGGATGTAGTACTGGGGATGGGCGGTTATGTCTCCGGACCGGGCGGCTTAGCGGCCTGGAGTTGCGGTATCCCGGTGGTGCTGCATGAGCAGAATGGCATTGCCGGCCTGACCAACAAGTGGCTGGCGAAAATCGCCACCAAAGTGCTGCAGGCATTTCCCGGCGCGTTTCCCCGGGCGGATGTGGTCGGCAATCCGGTGCGTACCGATGTGCTGGCGCTGCCGCTGCCGGCTGAACGTCTGGCCCAGCGCAGTGGCCCGATACGGGTACTGGTGATTGGTGGCAGTCAGGGCGCGCGGGTGCTGAACCAGACGCTGCCGCAGGTTGCCGCTGAACTGGGTGATCAGATCACGCTGTGGCACCAGACCGGGAAAGGCGGCTTGCCGGTAGTTGAAAAAGCCTATCAGCAGGTCGGTCAGACCCAGCACAAGGTGACCGAGTTTATTGATGATATGGCCGCAGCCTATGCATGGGCTGATGTGGTGGTCTGTCGCTCCGGCGCCTTAACGGTGAGCGAAGTGGCTGCTGCCGGTTTACCGGCGATTTTTGTGCCGTTTCAGCACAAGGATCGCCAGCAGTACTGGAACGCGCTGCCGCTGGAGAAAGCGGGCGCGGCCCGAATTTTTGAGCAGCCGCAGTTTACGGCGGAGGCGGTAGCGGATCTGCTGCGCCACTGGGATCGCCCGACATTACTGACGATGGCCGAACAGGCCCGTCAGGTTGCGATCCCCGATGCGACCGAGCGGGTCGCGCAGGAAGTGGCTCGCGCCGCAAAGTAATCATTCCGGTCAGCGCGTCTGACCCGTGCTCGGGTTGAGCACAAACTGAAAGAGCAGGTAATTGAGAGCGATGAATACACAACAATTGGCAAAACTGCGAACTATCGTGCCCGAGATGCGTCGCGTCCGGCACATCCACTTTGTCGGCATCGGCGGTGCTGGCATGGGCGGTATTGCCGAAGTGTTAGCAAATGAAGGCTACCATATCAGCGGTTCAGATCTGGCCCCTAACCCGGTGACCCAGAACCTGATTGCGTTGGGTGCCACCATTTATTTCAACCATCGCCCTGAGAATGTGACCGACGCCAGTGTGGTTGTGGTCTCCAGCGCCGTTGCGCAGGACAACCCTGAGCTGGTCGCTGCACGTGAGCAGCGCATCCCGGTGATCCGCCGGGCCGAAATGCTGGCTGAACTGATGCGTTTCCGTCATGGCATTGCCGTTGCCGGTACCCATGGCAAAACCACCACCACGGCGATGGTGTCGAGTATTTATGCAGAGGGCGGTCTCGATCCGACCTTTGTTAACGGCGGTCTGGTGAAAGCCGCAGGTACCCATGCGCGCCTGGGCAGCAGTCGTTACCTGATTGCGGAGGCCGATGAGAGCGATGCGTCGTTCCTGCACCTGCAGCCGATGGTGGCGATTGTCACCAATATCGAAGCCGACCATATGGATACCTATCAGGGCGACTTCGAGAACCTGAAGCAGACCTTTATTAACTTCCTGCACAACCTGCCGTTTTATGGCCGTGCAGTGATGTGTGTGGATGATGTGGTTATTCGTGACCTGATCCCGCGCGTGGGACGTCAAATCACCACTTACGGCTTCAGTGATGATGCGGACTTCCGCATTGAAAATTATCATCAGCGCGGCTCACAAGGGCACTTTACGCTGGTCCGTCAGGATAAACCGCTGCTGCAGATTACCCTGAATGCGCCGGGTCGTCATAACGCACTGAACGCGGCGGCGGCCGTAGCCGTGGCTAGCGAAGAGGGCATCGATGACAACGCGATTCTGGCCGCGCTGGAGAGTTTCCAGGGCACCGGCCGCCGTTTCGATCTGTTGGGTGAATTCCCGACCGAACCGGTAAACGGTCAGGTGGGCAGTGCGATGCTGGTGGATGATTATGGTCATCATCCGACCGAAGTCGATGCGACGATTAAAGCGGCACGCGCCGGCTGGCCAGATAAAAAGCTGGTGATGGTATTTCAGCCGCACCGCTATACCCGTACCCGCGATCTGTTTGATGACTTCGCTAACGTGCTGTCACAGGTCGATGTCCTGTTGATGCTGGATGTCTACTCTGCCGGCGAGACGGCGATTCCTGGTGCTGACAGTCGCTCGCTGTGCCGTGCGATTCGCAATCGCGGCAAGGTTGATCCGATTCTGGTGCCTGAGCATGACGCATTGCCAGAAATGCTGGCACCGCTGCTGTCTGGCAACGATCTGATTCTGGTGCAGGGTGCCGGTAACGTCGGCAAGGTTGCCCGCAAGCTGGCGGATTGTAAGCTCCAGCCGGAACGTAAAGCGGAGGATCGTCATGGCTGACAAAGTTGCAGTATTGATGGGCGGGACGTCCGCCGAGCGTGAGGTTTCGCTGATGTCTGGTCAGGCGGTGCTGGCCGGGCTACGTGAAAGCGGGATTGACGCGCACGCTGTCGACACCCGCGATGTGTCGGTACTGACGCTCAAAGAGCAGGGCTTTACCAAAGCGTTTATCGCTCTGCATGGTCGTGGCGGCGAAGATGGCACGCTACAGGCGGTGCTGGAATTTCTGCAGCTGCCTTACACCGGCAGCGGCGTGATGGCGTCAGCGGTCACCATGGACAAGCTGCGCACCAAGCTGCTGTGGCAGGGACGCGGTTTGCCTTCCGGGCAGTTTGTCTGGCTGACGCGCCAGCAGTTCGATTCCGGGCTGGATGCAGAGACGGAAGCGGCCATTGCTGCGCTCGGACTGCCGTTATTCGTCAAACCCGCCTGTGAAGGTTCCAGCGTGGGAATCAGCCGGGTCAATGCGCTGAGCGCCTTGCCTGACGCGCTGGCAACCGCTTTTGAGCACGACGATAACGTGCTGGTCGAGGCGTTTCTCAGCGGCGCGGAGTACACGGTGGCGATTGTGGGCGATCGCATCCTGCCCTCTATCGAAATAAAGAGCGCCAGCGAGTTCTATGACTATGAAGCAAAATATATTTCTGACGATACTCAGTACGTCTGTCCGGCCGACCTGAGCCCGGCGCGTGAAGCTGAATTACAGCAACTGGTGCTGGCGGCCTGGCGTGCGCTTGGCTGTCGCGGCTGGGGCAGGGTGGATGTGATGACCGATGGTGCGGGCAATTTCCAGCTGCTGGAAGCCAATACCTCACCGGGAATGACCAGCCACAGCCTGGTGCCGATGGCGGCGAAACAGGCCGGCATGAGCTTCGCGCAGCTGGTTGCGCATATTCTGGAGTTGGCCGACTGATATGTCACAGGCGGCGATGAGAGTTCGAAACCGTGAACCGCAGGAGCGTATACGCACCGGGCGCAGTAACGGAGCCCGACTGTTCGGCATCGTTTTTTTGCTGATCGTGATAGGCATTATGATTTCTGGCGGGCTGGTGGTGCTGAAGTGGATGAACGATGCATCACGTCTGCCGTTATCGAAACTGGTGGTGACCGGGCAAACCCATTACACCACCCACGATGACATTCGCCAGGCGATTCTGTCACTTGGCGCGCCGGGCACGTTCATGTCGCAGGACGTGGATATTCTGCAGCAGCAGATAGAGAGGCTGCCGTGGATTAAGCAGGTCAGCGTGCGTAAACAGTGGCCGGACGAGCTGAAGATCCATCTGGTGGAATATACCCCGGTGGCGCGCTGGAACGATCTGCATATGGTTGACGCGGATGGCGTCTCCTTCAGCGTCCCGGCTAACCATATCGGCAAAGAAACCCTGCCGATGCTGTATGGACCAGAAGGCAGTGAGAAAGAGGTGCTGGCGGGTTATCACAGCATGGACGATGTACTGAAGGCCAGAAAGTTTACCCTGAAGGTCGCGTCGATGACGGCCCGGCGTTCATGGCAGCTGGTTACCAGTGACGATGTGCGCATCGAACTGGGGCGCAGCGACACCATGAAGCGTCTGAACCGCTTTATTGAGCTCTACCCGGTGCTGCAACAGCAAGGTCAGAACGAGAGCAAACGTATCAGCTACGTGGATTTACGATACGACTCGGGCGCCTCTGTTGGCTGGACGCCGGTCGTGATGGAGCCACAGGACAGTAATCAGCAACAGAACCAGGCACAGGCTAAACAACAATGATCAAGGCAACGGACAGAAAACTGGTAGTTGGACTCGAAATTGGCACCGCGAAGGTTGCCGCCCTGGTTGGGGAAATTCTGCCCGATGGTATGGTCAATATTATTGGGGTGGGCAGCTGCCCGTCCCGCGGTATGGATAAAGGTGGCGTGAATGACCTTGAGTCGGTGGTGAAATGCGTACAGCGCGCCATCGATCAGGCTGAGCTGATGGCAGATTGCCAGATTTCCTCCGTCTACCTTGCGTTATCGGGCAAACATATTAGTTGTCAGAACGAAATCGGGATGGTTCCGATTTCCGAAGAGGAAGTGACTCAGGATGATGTAGAGAACGTAGTGCATACCGCTAAGTCGGTGCGTGTGCGTGACGAGCATCGCATCCTGCATGTTATTCCTCAGGAATACGCCATTGATTATCAGGAAGGGATCAAAAATCCGGTCGGGCTTTCCGGGGTGCGGATGCAGGCAAAAGTGCATCTGATCACCTGTCACAACGATATGGCGAAAAATATTGTTAAAGCCGTTGAACGATGTGGCCTGAAAGTTGACCAACTGATTTTTGCCGGCCTGGCATCCAGTTTTGCGGTTCTGACCGAAGACGAACGTGAGCTGGGTGTCTGTGTTGTCGACATCGGTGGCGGTACAATGGACATTGCCGTATATACCGGCGGTGCTTTACGGCACACTAAGGTTATTCCTTATGCAGGCAACGTGGTCACCAGCGACATCGCCTATGCATTTGGCACACCGCCAACCGATGCGGAAGCGATCAAAGTGCGTCACGGCTGCGCGCTGGGCTCGATTGTCGGCAAAGATGAGAACGTTGAAGTGCCGAGCGTGGGCGGACGTCCGCCGCGCAGCCTGCAGCGTCAGACGCTGGCCGAAGTGATTGAGCCGCGTTATACCGAGCTTTTGAATCTGGTCAATGACGAGATTCTGCAGTTACAGGAACAACTGCGTCAGCAGGGCGTGAAGCACCATCTTGCGGCGGGCATTGTCCTGACCGGCGGTGCCGCGCAAATCGAAGGACTGGCGGCCTGTGCGCAACGCGTATTCCATACGCAGGTGCGTATCGGACAACCGCTGAATATTACCGGCTTAACTGACTATGCGCAGGAGTCGTACTACTCCACCGCGGTGGGACTGTTGCATTACGGCAAAGAGTCGCACATGAACGGCGATGCAGAGACCGAAAAACGGGTTTCGGTAGGCAACTGGTTCAAGCGCATCAATAGTTGGTTGAAAAAAGAGTTTTAATTTTTGTAAAAGGGGATCATGCTGTTTTCTTTAGTGATCTCCAGGCGACAGGCACATAACGGAGAGAAATCATGTTTGAACCTATGGAATTAACCAATGACGCGGTGATTAAAGTCATCGGCGTCGGCGGTGGCGGTGGCAACGCCGTAGAGCACATGGTACGCGAGCGTATCGAAGGTGTGGAATTCTTTGCTGTGAATACCGACGCGCAAGCGCTGCGTAAAACAGCTGTCGGCCAGACGATTCAGATCGGTAATAACATTACCAAAGGTCTGGGTGCGGGTGCGAACCCGGAAGTCGGCCGTAACTCTGCAGAAGAAGATCGCGAAGCACTGCGTTCTGCGCTGGAAGGGGCAGACATGGTCTTCATCGCAGCAGGCATGGGCGGCGGTACCGGTACCGGTGCAGCGCCTGTGGTAGCGGAAGTGGCGAAGGATCTGGGTATCCTGACCGTGGCCGTTGTCACCAAGCCGTTCAACTTCGAAGGCAAGAAACGCATGGCGTTTGCTGAGCAGGGGATCGCGGAACTCTCTAAGCATGTCGATTCACTGATTACTATTCCAAACGACAAGCTGCTGAAAGTTCTGGGTCGCGGTATCTCCCTGCTGGACGCCTTTGGCGCAGCCAATGACGTGCTGAAAGGCGCGGTTCAGGGTATCGCCGAACTGATTACCCGTCCGGGTCTGATGAACGTCGACTTTGCTGACGTGCGTACCGTGATGTCCGAAATGGGTTACGCCATGATGGGTTCAGGCGTTGCCTGTGGTGAAGACCGCGCTGAAGAAGCGGCTGAAATGGCGATCTCCAGCCCACTGCTGGAAGATATCGACCTGTCTGGTGCGCGCGGCGTGCTGGTCAACATCACGGCTGGCTTCGACCTGCGTCTGGATGAGTTCGAAACCGTGGGTAACACTATCCGCGCCTTCGCCTCTGACAACGCGACAGTGGTGATCGGTACTTCACTGGATCCAGAAATGAATGACGAACTGCGCGTCACCGTGGTGGCAACCGGTATCGGCATGGACAAACGTCCGGAAATCACCCTGGTGACCAATAAGCCAGCCAGCCAGCCGGTTATGGATCATCGCTATCAGCAGCACGGTATGTCACCGCTGCCGCAGGAGCAGAAACCGGCAGCTAAAGTGGTTAACGACCAGGCTGCGCAGTCAAACAAAGAGCCAGACTACCTTGATATTCCGGCATTTTTGCGTAAGCAGGCCGACTAGGATTAACCCTATAATTGGGTTTCCCCGCTCTTTGTGCTAAAGTGTCTGCCCGCTGGTAAAGTATACTAGCGGTCGGAAAGGTAATATTGCGAGATAATACGATGATCAAACAAAGGACACTAAAACGTATTGTTCAGGCGACTGGTGTCGGTTTACATACCGGCAAGAAAGTCACACTGACATTACGCCCTGCGTCGGCTAATACCGGGGTCATCTATCGTCGCACCGACTTGAATCCACCGGTAGATTTTCCGGCTGATGCAAAATACGTGCGCGACACCATGCTGAGTACCTGCCTGGTGAATGATGAAGGCGTGCGTATTTCAACGGTTGAACACCTTAATGCCGCCCTGGCGGGTCTGGGTATCGATAACATCATTGTTGAAGTCGATGCACCGGAAATCCCGATTATGGATGGCAGCGCAGCACCGTTTATCTATCTGCTGATGGATGCAGGCATTGAGCAGCTCAACAGCGCGAAGAAATTTGTGCGCGTTAAGCAGACCGTGCGTGTGGAAGAGGGTGACAAATGGGCCGAGATCAAACCGTACAACGGTTTCTCGCTCGACTTCACCATTGACTTCAAACACCCGGCGATCGATTCCAGCTCGCAGCGTTATGCGATGAACTTCTCTGCTGACGCCTTTGTTCGTCAAATCAGCCGGGCGCGTACATTTGGCTTTATGCGTGAAATCGAATATCTGCAGTCTAAAGGCCTGTGCCTGGGCGGTAGCTTAGATTGTGCGATAGGTCTGGATGATTTCCGCGTACTGAATGAAGAAGGCCTGCGTTTTGAGGACGAATTTGTCCGTCACAAAATGCTGGACGCTATCGGCGACCTGTTTATGTGTGGCCATAATATCATTGGCGCCTTCACGGCGTTCAAATCGGGTCATGCGCTGAACAATAAGCTGCTGCAAGCGGTTCTGGCTAAGCAGGAAGCCTGGGAATGGGCAACCTTCGAAGACGAAGCTGAACTGCCGCTGGCATTCAAAGCACCGAATCTGGTTCTGGCTTAATTACCTCAGAACGTGAAACGGCTGGTTATGCTGACACCCTCTCCGGTCAGCGGCGCCAGCCGTTTTTTTATTGCTCCGGTCCCCGCCTCTGCTGATGTCGAGCCTGCTCGCATCGCGCCGTCCGTTTTGCTGAATTGCTGAACAAACGCGCGCAATTTCTCGCACCGCCACTTTAATCCCAGGTGTGGATGCCCCACATTAGTGATACTATCTCTGGCGCTTTTACAGGCTGAATACCGCTGCCGCTCGCGGCGGGCGAACGAAAACGGAAGCGCAACAGAGCATGCGCGATGGAAAGGTTGTGATCGGAATTCTTCTGCGCTGGCGACAATTAGGTAGACGCTATTTCTGGCCTCATCTCCTGTTAGGGATGGTCGCGGCCAGTCTCGGCTTACCTGCCTGTGCGCAAAGTTCTGAACTCAATGCTTCATCTGAATCGCCGGCCAGTAGCCTGTTCATGGGCAACGCCGCGCGGTTTGATCACCTGATTCGCCTGCAGGAAGCGGCACGCCGCCCCAGCTTCAATGTGGATTACTGGCACCAGCACGCCATCCGCACCGTTATTCGACACCTCTCTTTCACGCTAACGCCCCAGGCGCAGGCGGAACAACAAACTCTGCCGCTGGCGGCGCAAAAGCTGGCGCTGATCGATTCGCTGCATGACTTACTGACGTCACACTCTGCGTTGCGTGCTGTGCCGCAGATGACCCCGACTCCACCGCTGTTTACGGCTGTAACCCGCTCATGGGTTGAATGGCATGCCCGCGTTCATGGCATCCGCGCCGGACCCACCCAATTGTCCTGCTAATATTTTTGGTTTTATTCACTCTGTTTAGATTTTGCAGTCCGGAATGATCCGGCTGAATTGAGAATATATTTACTATGTTAATCAAAATGTTAACCAAGGTTTTTGGTAGCAGTAACGATCGTACTCTGCGTCGTATGCGTAAAGTGGTGGATGTCATCAACAAGATGGAGCCGGACTTTGAAAAGCTCTCTGATGATGAACTGAAAGGCAAAACCGAACTGTTCCGTGAACGCCTGAAAAAAGGCGAGACGCTGGAAAGCCTGATCCCGGAAGCTTTTGCTACCGTGCGTGAAGCGAGTAAGCGCGTGTTCGGCATGCGTCACTTCGACGTCCAGCTGATCGGCGGCATGGTACTGAACGATCGCTGCATCGCCGAGATGCGTACCGGTGAAGGTAAAACCCTGACCGCCACGCTGCCAGCCTATCTGAATGCGCTCTCCGGTAAAGGGGTTCACGTCGTTACCGTCAACGACTATCTGGCACAGCGTGATGCCGAGAATAACCGTCCGTTGTTTGAGTTCCTCGGTCTGACCGTCGGCATCAACATGTCGGGTCTGCCTGCAGTAGCGAAGCGTGAAGCTTACGCCGCTGACATTACTTACGGTACCAACAACGAATATGGCTTCGATTACCTGCGCGACAACATGGCCTTCAGCCCGGAAGAGCGCGTGCAGCGTAAACTGCACTACGCACTGGTGGATGAAGTTGACTCCATCCTGATCGATGAAGCGCGTACCCCGCTGATCATTTCGGGACCTGCGGAAGACAGTTCTGAGCTCTATACCAAAGTAAACAAAATCATTCCGCACCTGATTCGTCAGGATAAAGAAGACACTGAAACCCATCAGGGTGAAGGCGACTTCTGGGTGGATGAAAAAGCCCGTCAGGCGCACATGTCTGAACGTGGACTGGTTAAGGTCGAAGAGCTGCTGGTCAGCCAGGGCATTATGGAAGCCGGCGAATCACTCTATTCACCGACCAACATTATGCTGATGCACCACGTTACTGCGGCGCTGCGCGCCCATGCGCTGTTTACCCGCGATGTGGATTACATCGTGAAAGATGGCGAAGTGGTGATTGTTGATGAGCACACCGGTCGTACCATGCAGGGGCGTCGCTGGTCAGACGGACTGCATCAGGCAATTGAAGCCAAAGAAGGGGTAGAGATCCAGAACGAGAACCAGACGCTGGCCTCTATCACTTTCCAGAACTATTTCCGTATCTACGAAAAGCTGGCCGGTATGACCGGGACCGCGGATACCGAAGCGTTCGAATTCAGCTCTATCTACAAGCTCGATACCATTGTGGTACCGACTAACCGTCCAATGGTGCGTAAAGATCTGGCCGATCTGGTCTACATGACCGAGAAAGAGAAGATCGACGCGATCATCGAAGATATCCGTGAACGTACCGCCAACGGCCAGCCGGTGCTGGTCGGGACCATCTCGATTGAGAAATCGGAAGTGGTCTCTAACGAACTGACACGTGCCGGTATCAAACACAACGTTCTGAACGCCAAATTCCACGCCCGCGAAGCGGAAATCGTGGCACAGGCAGGTCAGCCGGGCGCGGTCACCATCGCCACCAACATGGCCGGTCGTGGTACTGACATCATGCTGGGCGGCAGCTGGCACGCCGAAGTAGCCGAGCTGGAAAACCCGACCGAAGCACAGATCGAAGAGATTAAAGCCGCATGGCAGATTCGCCATGACGCGGTACTGGCCTCCGGCGGTTTACACATCGTGGGTACTGAGCGCCACGAGTCGCGCCGTATCGATAACCAGCTGCGTGGTCGTGCTGGCCGTCAGGGCGACGCCGGTTCTTCCCGTTTCTACCTGTCGATGGAAGATGCGCTGATGCGTATTTTCGCCTCGGATCGCGTCTCTAACATGATGCGCAAACTGGGGATGAAGCCGGGTGAAGCGATTGAGCACCCGTGGGTGACCAAAGCGATTGCCAATGCGCAGCGCAAAGTTGAGAGCCGTAACTTCGATATTCGTAAGCAGCTGCTGGAATATGATGATGTGGCCAACGATCAGCGTCGTGCCATCTACAGCCAGCGTAACGAACTGCTGGATGTGTCGGATGTGAGCGAAACCATCAACAGCATCCGTCATGACGTCTACAAAGCGACTATTGATACCTATATTCCACCGCAGTCACTGGAAGAGATGTGGGATGTACCAGGGCTGGAAGAGCGCCTGCGTACTGACTTCGATCTTAATCTGCCGATTGCGGAGTGGCTGGATAAAGAGCCCGATCTGCATGAAGAAGTGCTGCGTGAGCGCATCATGACCCATGCGATGGAGAACTATGCCGCCAAAGAAGAGGTGGTTGGTGCTGAGATGATGCGTAACTTCGAAAAAGGCGTGATGTTGCAGACGCTGGATTCGCTGTGGAAAGAGCATCTGGCGGCGATGGATTATCTGCGTCAGGGCATCCATCTGCGTGGCTATGCGCAGAAGGATCCGAAGCAGGAGTACAAACGTGAATCGTTCGCTATGTTTGCCGCCATGCTTGAGTCACTGAAATATGAAGTGATCAGCACCCTGAGCAAGGTCCAGGTGCGGATGCCGGAAGAAGTTGAAGCGATGGAGCAGCAGCGTCGCGAAGAGGCTGAACGTCTGGCTCAGCAGCAACAACTGAGCCACGTTGAAGAAGAGACGCTGGCGGCCGAAGCGCTGGCGCAGCAGAGTGGTGAACGCAAAGTCGGACGCAACGATCCCTGCCCATGTGGTTCAGGTAAAAAATATAAGCAGTGTCACGGCCGCCTGGCCTGAGATTAACAGCTGATGAAAAAGGAGCCACTGGCTCCTTTTTTTGGCTGCTGCCTGGCCGCGACAGACGCTGAGTTTGGTTGTTTCAGCAGGTTAAAGCGGTTAACTTCCGCCACACCCTGTTTTAAACTCACTGCTCATTCACCCAATAATCTCGGGATATTCTTCATGAAGCACCTGCAGGTCGCGGTTGGTATTATCCGCAATGCCGATAAACAGATTTTCCTTGCCCAGCGCGCGGCGACATCCTATATGGCCAATAAATGGGAGTTTCCCGGCGGCAAGATTGAAGCGGGTGAGAGCGCCGAACAGGGTCTGATTCGCGAGTTGCAGGAAGAGACCGGCATTGAGGTCACCGAAGCGCGTCCGATTGGTCAGGCTGATCATAGCTATGAAGATCTGCGGGTAACGCTGCATTTCTTCCTGGTTGAAGGCTGGAAGGGAGAGCCGTGGGGCAAGGAGGGGCAGCCGCAGCGTTGGGTTGATCAACAGGCGCTGGTCGCCGAAGAGTTTCCTCCGGCGAATCATCAACTGATTGCCCGCCTGATTGCCGGCGAGTTTTGACAGGATGGGGCGACTCACCCCATCCGGCAATTAATGGTCTTCTTCGCTCCAGTTATCGCTGTCATTCAGATCACCGCTGCTGGGAATACGTTTCTCTTCAGCGGCCCATTCACCCAAATCAATCAGCTGGCAGCGCTTACTGCAAAACGGCCGCCACGGGCTGAGTTCATCCCAGATAACATCTTTGCCGCACTGTGGACAGGCGACGGTCATAACTTCTTGCTGCATATTCACCTCTAACAACAGGCCAGTTGAAAGTCGAGTCGGGCTGGTACTTCACCACGCTCACTATCAAGCGGCATAAAACGAATGGCATAACGGCTTTTATGTCCGGAGACCTGCGGGTAAAGCGCATCCTCCAGCGACAGCTGCAGGCGGAGCAGGTCGGCACCCTCAGCGTTGTCCTGATAAAAGCCATTCAGGCTGGTCTGATTGCGAAACGCCCCGGACTGACGGATCAGGTCGAGGATCATCGCCAGCGCATGATGCAGCGGCACCAGCGTCTGCATCCAGGCTTCCACCTGGGCATCACGCGCTTCCTGGGGTAAATGCAGCCAGATATGCAGGCCGGGTAAATCAAAACTGCAGCAGCCGCCAGGAATGCTCAGGCGCTGACGCACCAGCGCAATCAGACGGTCTTCCCGCAGTTGCTGCCCCATCCGCGGCGCATTCATCAGCTGGGTTGACTGCATTTTTAACTTTTCACGCAGGGCATCTACCAGCGTCATATCTACGCCAGGCACATCAGCCCAGGCGCGCAATTTCTGCTGCTGGCGCTCCAGCTCTTTCAACAACTCGGTACGCATGTCGCCCCGCTCGAAAATATCGAGCAGTTCACCGATCAGACGAAAAAAGGTCAGGGCGTTAACGGTTTTATCCAGCGGGGTGGTCTCATCCAGCTGATTAATCAGAAACTCAACCCGTAACCAGGTTCGCATTTTTTCATTCAGGGGATGTTCAAACAGAACGGGTGTGCTCATGGTGTTAATCCTGTTTCGTTGCCGCCAGCCTGAGGTAGCGCTGATGGAGTTCGGCAACCTGTGGCAATGCATCTTCAGGCTCGCCACTGTTATCAATAATGTCATCAGCACAGGCGAGGCGTTGCTGCCGCGTGGCCTGTGCCGCAAGAATACGTTGCACCTGGGCGAGAGAAAGCTGGTCGCGTTGCTGAGTCCGGGCTATCTGTGTCGCTTCGTCGACATCAATCACCAGTACCCGGTCAGCCTGGTGCTGTAACTGATTTTCCACCAGTAACGGCACCACCCACAGCACATAAGGTGAAGAGGCGGCAGCGATCAACTGTTGGGTGCGGGCGTTAATCAGCGGATGCAGCAGCGCGTTTAACCAGCTTTTCTCTTCTGGCGTCTGAAAAATAATCTCGCGTAACCGCGCGCGATTCAGGGTGCCCTGTTCGGTCAGGATCGCGGCACCGTAACGTGCTTCAATCGCCTGTAAAGCCGGCGTCCCTGGCTCAACCACTTCGCGCGCAATCAGGTCAGCATCGATAATGTCGACCCCGAGCGCAGCGAACTGTCTGGCAATCGAGCTTTTACCGCTACCGATTCCCCCTGTCAGCGCTATGGTGTAGGGCCTATTTCCCATCTGACTTCTCTTTTGGACACAGGTTCATGTTAATGGTCTGGATCAGTAACGCAAAAATGCGGGCCAGATCACAACGATAATGCTCAGCTAAATTTTACGGATTGTAGCGTAAATAAAGTGAAATTCGCAGTCTTGTCGCCGGACGGCAGGCGCGTATCATAAGGTCACTGGAGCCGTGCTGGCTTCGCGAACTGCGGTTCGTTGCCACTCACCAGGACATGACACATGCGTATTGAAGAAGATTTGAAACTGGGCTTTAAAGACGTTCTGATTCGCCCAAAACGTTCCACGCTGAAAAGCCGCTCACAGGTTGAGCTGGAGCGCAGTTTTACCTTTAAGCACTCCGGCCTGAGCTGGAGCGGTGTCCCAATCATTGCCGCCAATATGGATACCATCGGTACCTTTCTGATGGCAGAAGCGCTGGCCAGCTTTAATATCCTGACGGCGGTGCATAAGCATTACAGCGTAGATGACTGGCGAGCGTTTATTCAGCGTGTGCCCGCGCCGGTACTGAACGCGGTGATGGTCTCTACCGGCACCTCTGAAGCGGACTTTACCAAGCTGAACGCCATTATGGCCTTGTCAGAGAAATTACAGTTTATCTGCATTGATGTGGCTAACGGCTACTCGCAGCATTTTGTCGATTTTCTGCAGCGTGCCCGCGAAGCGTTTCCTGGCAAAACGATCTGTGCCGGTAATGTAGTAACCGGGGAAATGGTGGAAGAGCTGATTCTGTCTGGTGCCGATATTGTCAAAGTGGGCATTGGCCCTGGCTCAGTCTGCACCACGCGCGTGAAGACCGGCGTGGGCTACCCACAGCTCTCGGCGGTGATTGAGTGCGCTGATGCGGCGCACGGACTGGGTGGACAGATTGTCAGTGACGGTGGCTGTGCGGTGCCGGGTGATATTGCTAAAGCCTTTGGCGGCGGTGCCGACTTTGTAATGCTGGGCGGTATGCTGGCAGCGCACGATGAATGTGAAGGCAAGGTCATCGAAGAGAATGGCGAAAGCTTCATGCTGTTTTACGGCATGAGTTCGGAGTCGGCAATGAAGCGTCACGTAGGTGGCGTTGCGGAGTACCGTGCAGCAGAAGGCAAAACCGTGAAGCTGCCATTACGTGGTCCGGTAGCTGATACGGCACGCGACATTCTGGGTGGCCTGCGTTCAGCCTGTACCTACGTAGGGGCAGAGCGTCTAAAGGAACTGACCAAGCGCACCACTTTTATCCGGGTGACTGAGCAGGAAAACCGGGTGTTTAACCGATAGTTAGCTGCCGGTTGTCAGCGATTCAGGGTCAGGGAGTGGCCGACAGTGACTGATGGAGATTCAATGACAATCAGGCACTTGATGGTATTTCCGATACTGACGCACCGGCAGTGGCCCATTGATGCTCAGCCTCGACAGCTACTTATCCGGTGTCACTGATCAGACTTCATCAATTACTCACCTGATTTCATGTTAAGGGGCGCATAACGCGCCCCTTAATGCATCGCATCACCCAGCCCGAACATCGGCAGATACATCGCAATCACCAGCGTACCGACAATGCCACCTATCACCACCATCATCATCGGCTCCAGTGAGGCAGCAAGCGTGTCAGCACGTTCACGGGTCTCTGCTTCATGCCATTCCGCCAGTCGGGCCAGCATCAGATCTAACGCCCCCGCTTCTTCACCGACGCGAATCAGCTGGCCACAAAGTGCAGTAAATAGCGGATGCTGCGCCAGCGCCTGATGCAGCGGTTTGCCTGCGGCGATATGCTGTTGCAGCGCAGCAATCGCTTCCCGCCACAGCAGGGAGGAGAGGGTAACCTCAACAGCGGCAAGACCCTGCAACAGGGTGAGTCCGGCGTGCTGTGTCAGCTGCAGGATGGTATAAATCTGCGTTAGCTGCGAACCGCGCCATAGTCCGGCAAGCAGCGGGATGCGGAGAAAAAAACGCTGCTCCCGCCGCTGCCAGCTGGCTGAACGTCGCCGCAGCTGTTGCCAGCCCACCAGTAACAGCAGCAGCACGCTGGCTAACAACAGTCCCCACTGCTGCAACGTGGCAGAAAGCTGCATCACCGCAGCGGTAAACGCCGGTAACGGTGCGTCAAACGAGGCATACACTGTGACAAATTCCGGCAGCACGAACAGTAGCATGCCACAGCTGACAGCGATCGCGACTAACAGAATGAACAGTGGATAGCGTAGCGCCTTTACTACCTGTTGCCACAGCTGTTGCTGCCGGGTCTGCTGTTGTGCCAGTTCGCTGCAGCAGACATCCAGCTGCCCGGTCAGCTCGCCGACCTCCATCAGGGCCGGATAGAGCGGCGGAAAGATTTGCGGCCACTCACGCAGCGCCTGTGAAAAAGGCTGACCGCTCAAAACCCGATGATGCAACGCCAGCATCAGTGCCCGCCAGCCCGCGTGCGGATGTCCCTCAGCCAGCAGAATCAGACTCTCCGCCAGCGGTAAGCCCGCCTTAAGCAGAGTTGCCAGCTGGCGTATCAGATCGGTTTTGTGCTGCCACGTCCAGGCGGACTGCCGCCAGACCTTTTCGCATTTCCAGCTGACCGGCAGCAGATCGCGCTGCGCCAGCATCAGCAGCAGATTCTCACTGTCGACAGCCAGTAGCTGACCGCTTTGTAGCGCGCCCTGGCTGTCAACCGCCTGCCAGCGAAACAACGCTGGATTAGCCATCTTCCAGCCCGATAACCCGCTGCATCTCTTCCAGCGAGGTGTCACCGCGGCTTACCGCTTCCAGCCCGGAGGCAAGCAGGGTACGCAGCCCCTGCTGTTTTGCCAGACTGAGCAGATTTTCAAGCGGCATTTCTGCTGCAATGGCATTTTGCAGCCTGGCGTTTACCGGCAGCAGCTCAAACAGCGCCAGCCGACCAAAGTAGCCTGAGAAGCAGTGATCGCAGCCAGGCGCGCGCCAGGTCTGCAGGGTGCCGGGCCAGAGTTCGGAAGGATAGTGCGCCACCGCCTGAGCCGGCTGACGACAGTGCGGGCAGAGCCGCCGTACCAGACGCTGCGCAACGATCAGCCGTAGCGCCGATCCCAGCAGATAGCCAGGAATACCCATCTGGCGTAAGCGGGTCAGGGTTTCGGCGGTTGAATTGGTATGCAGCGTGGAGAGTACCAGGTGTCCGGTCTGCGCGGCCTTAACGGCTATTTCAGCGGTTTCCGCATCGCGGATCTCGCCGACCATGATCACGTCCGGATCCTGGCGCAACAGCGCACGCAGTACGCGATGGAAGTCGAGCCCGCTTTTACTGTTAATCTGGGTCTGATTGATGCCGGGCAGCGGGATTTCAATCGGGTCTTCGACGCTGCACAGGTTTTTGTCTGGCGTATTCAGCGCGCTCAGCCCGCTGTAAAGCGTAAAGGTTTTGCCGCTGCCGGTGGGTCCGGTCACCAGGATCAGCCCCTGCGGCTGGGCCAGCGCTGAGCACAACAGGCGTAACTGGGCGGCAGGAAGCCCCAGTTTATCCAGCGATAATGCCGCGCTTTCGCTCTGCAACAGTCGCACCACCGCTTTTTCACCGCCATGGATCGGCAACGTGGCGAGGCGAAAAGAAGCCGGTTTGCCCGCAATCTCCAGGCTGAACTGACCATCCTGTGGTAACCGGCGTTCGGCAATATCCAGTCCGCCGAGAATTTTCAGGCGCGCCAGCAGTGCCGCAGGCTGGGTGGCGGGCAGTGAGGAGAGCGGATGCAGGACGCCGTCAATCCGCAACCTGACCCGCAGACCCTCCCGCCAGGGCTCAATGTGAATGTCAGACGCGCGACGTTCCAGCGCCTGATGCAGTATCTGTTGCGTTGCCTCAACGGCTGACTCTGCCGGTGCATCTTCGCGGGCTGACAGCGGCGTTTCAGCATGCTGCAGCTGATCGAGGCGCGCCTGCGGCCAGCACTCAATCTCAATCTGACACTGGCTGGCGAAGTTAAGCGCTTCAGCCAGCCCCTGCGGCACACTTTCCGCTACGGCAACCCGTAGCTGGCTGGCATCGTGGTGCAGCACCAGAGCGCGATAGCGCTGGCATAATGCTGCAATCGCTGCATTATGCTTGTTCATCATTCGCCCCTTTATCGGCAAAGCGGAACTGAGCAAGGCAGTTGTCACGCAGGCTGATATTGCTGCTGGTGCAGCTCCGTTGCCAGCTGATGCTACCTTCCGTGCTGTCCCACACCGGTAGCATCTCCACGCTTAAGCCCTTCAGATTTTCCTGACCGGTCAGGGTGATGATGCCTTTGGTCACGCTAAGGGCAGAAACGTAGCGTGAGCTTCTGACGGCAGGAATACCGTGCTCGCCAGCCTGACACTGCGCCGGATCGCCGCGCTCCATGGCGCAGAGTTCCACTGCCGTTTTGTACGGCACCATGGTTTG
The DNA here is from genome assembly GCF_050432985.1 of Pantoea sp. AN62. NCBI lineage: Bacteria > Pseudomonadati > Pseudomonadota > Gammaproteobacteria > Enterobacterales > Erwiniaceae > Pantoea > Pantoea sp. AN62. Next base: position 178,882 of record NZ_JBNPYB010000005.1, read on the forward strand.
CAGCATGTCGGTGAGCGCCGCGCGCTGCAGATAGTTTTGATAAGCGGGCAGGCCAATAGCGCTTAAGATCGCCACGATACCCACCACAATCATCAGTTCAACCAGCGTAAATCCGCCTTGATAATTCATCACATCGCCTCCTGATTAAGAAAACGTCAGACTAAAAAGGCGGGCAGAAGAATCACAGTCGCAGAATGAAACAATGGAAAAGGGGGCGAGAACATATTTGTTGCTTGCAGTGCAGCCGAAAGGGTCATGGAAGCGGGATCGCAGAAAACGCCGTGCGGTTACACGGCGTAATGTCTTACTGTTGCTGAAAACGCATCGACAAATCGAGTGCGCGCACATGCTTGGTCAGCGCCCCTACCGAGACATAATCGACGCCGGTCTGCGCAATCTGAGGCAGAGTGGTTTCCGTGACGTTGCCAGAGACTTCCAGCAGCGCACGACCCTGATTACGCTCTACCGCCGTCCGCATCTGCTCCAGGCTGAAGTTATCCAGCATGACGATATCCGCCGCTGCGTCCAGCGCCTGGTCCAGCTCCTCCAGCGATTCGACTTCAACTTCTACCGGCACATCCGGCTGCAGCCACTGCGCCTTTTCTACCGCCTGACGGATCGATCCGCTGGCAATAATGTGATTCTCTTTAATCAGATAGGCATCGGACAGGCCAAGGCGATGGTTACTGCCGCCGCCGCACAGCACGGCATATTTCAGGGCGGTGCGCAGCCCGGGCAGGGTTTTTCGCGTGTCCAGCAGCTGCGTCTGGCTGTTCGCCAGCAGCGCCACATAGCGGCTGACCTCGGTGGCAACGCCAGAAAGCGTCTGGACAAAATTGAGCGCGGTACGCTCAGCGGTCAGCAACAGTCGCGCCGGACCGTCAATGTCGAACAGCGGCTGGTCAGGCTCGATGCGATCGCCATCCTCTACATGCCAGGTCAGGGTGGCGTGCGAGCCAAGCTGAATAAACACTTCCTCAACCCAGCGTTTACCGCAGAAAACACCCGCCTCACGGGTAATCACCTGAGCATGGGCCTGCGTTTCGGCAGGTAACAGCTGGGCGGTGATATCACGGTCGGCGTCAATTTCGCCGCCGAGATCTTCCTGTAAAGCGCGTGCGACAGCCTCAGGGATGTCACCTTCAATGCGTCTAATCAGCGCCTGGCGGCGACTGTCCGGATCATAACCACGCGAAGACATAAGCGATCAACTCCAAAAAGGGATGATGAGTAAGGCGTCCACAATAGCCTGAACCGCCGCAGCGTACCAGTGATGAGCGGAATTTTGTTTAGTATCCTTAACAAAAGCCGATCGGACTGCGGCCTGATGACGCATTAAGACGCAAGAAACCCTTACTATTCATGCTATTCTCAGCCTGATTGAACAAGGAAATGCAGCATGAAACTTGAACATGGCTGGCTGACCGGGGTGCGTCAGGTCCCCTCGCCGCATTGCAATGATCGACCCGACGACGAGGCGCCTTCGCTGCTGGTGATCCACAATATTAGTCTGCCGCCGGGCGAATTTGGCGGTCCGTGGATCGACAAACTGTTCACCGGTACGCTGCCGCCGGATGCTCATCCCTATTTTGCGGATATCGCCAGCCTGCGCGTGGCGGCGCACTGCCTGATTCGCCGGCAAGGTGAGATTGTACAGTATGTGCCGTTTGATAAACGCGCCTGGCATGCGGGCGTGTCACAGTTCGACGGCCGGGAAAACTGCAACGACTTCTCGATTGGCATTGAACTGGAAGGGACGGATAACCAACCCTATACCGAGGCGCAATACCGGGCGCTGCAACAGGTTACACAGGTGTTGTTGCAGCACTATCCCATCACGCCTGCGCGCATTACCGGACACAGTGATATCGCGCCGGTGCGCAAAACCGATCCCGGACCTGCATTTGACTGGGACTACTATAAGCAGCTGTTAACGCAGCAAAAATCGTGATTTTTGCGGAGTCAGTATGACGTTGTTTACCTTGTTATTGGTTTTAGGCTGGGAGCGCCTGTTTAAGCTGGGCGAGCACTGGCAACTCGAACATCGGCTGGAGCCGTTTTTTCGTCGTCGTCAGCATTTCTCTCTGATGCGCACCCTGCTGATGACGGTGCTGGCGATGGCCGTGACGGCGCTGGTGGTCTGGAGCCTGAAAGGCCTGCTGTTTGGTGTGCTGCAACTGCTGTTCTGGATCGTCATTGGGCTGTTATGTATCGGCGCGGGATCGGTCCGTCTGCACTATCACACCTATCTGAAGGCGGCCAGCCACGATGATGCCGCAGCCCATCAGGCGATGGCGGCAGAGCTGACCTTGATCCACGGTGTGCCGGTTGAGTGCAGCGAGCGTGAATTCCTGCGCGAACTGCAGAATGCGCTGATCTGGATTAACTTCCGCTTCTACCTCGCGCCGATGTTCTGGCTGGTGGTGGGTGGCGCATGGGGACCGGTGCTGCTGGTGGGTTACGCATTCCTGCGCGCCTGGCAGGGCTGGCTGGCAAAACAGGGCACGCCGATGGCGCGTGCGCAGTCGGGCGTGGATAGCATACTGCATGTGCTCGACTGGATCCCGGTGCGGCTGGCAGGTGTGGCCTACGCCTTGCTGGGACACGGCGAGAAAGCGTTGCCGGCATGGTTTGCCTCGCTGACCGACCGTCATCGTTCGCAGTATCAGGTGCTGACCAGCCTGGCCCAGTTCTCGCTGTCGCGCGATCCGCACACTGATAAAGTGGAAACGCCACGGGTTGCCGTGGCGTTAGCGAAACGAACGTCGCTGGTGCTGGTGGTGGCCGTTGCGTTGCTGACGATCTACGGCACGCTGGTGTGATCGGCGGGCGGCACGCCAAAGTCAGGTGTGCCATCTGCCCGCCAGTCAAAGTACTTCAGCCGGGTATGGCGATTCGGATCCCATAACGGATCGCCTTCAATTTCGGTGTAGTTACGCGCGTGGTAAACCAGCACGTCGCGTCCCGCCTCATCCTGGGTAAAGCTGTTATGGCCCGGTCCATACTGATGATTATCCCAGCTCGATACAAACACCGGCCGCGCAGATTTCTGCCAGGCGGTGACGTCGAGCGGATCGGCATCAATCGCAATCGACAGTAAACCCAGACAGTAATTCTCATCGGTGGCGCTGGCAGAGTAGGTCACGAACAGCCGATCGCCATGGCTGATTACCGCCGCGCCTTCGTTAACGCTAAATCCGGCACATTCCCATTCATATTCAGGTCGGCTCAGCATCACCGGCGTGCCTTTCAGCGTCCAGGGATTGAGCAGCTCGGCCAGATAGAGGTTGGAGTTACCCGGGATGGCCGGATCTTTCTGCGCCCACAGATACCAGTTCTTACCCTGATGCACGAAGTGCGTGGCATCAAGCGAGAAACTGTCGAACTGGCTGAATACCCGACGACACGGCTGCCATTCACCCTGCAGCGGATCGGCGGCATCACACACCAGCGCATACATCCGGTGCTGAAACAGGCCATCTTTGATGTCGCGTGTCGGAGCAGCGGCGAAGTAGATCACCCACTGGCCATCAATAACGTGCAGTTCCGGCGCCCAGATCAGCTCGCTGCAGGGGCCGCTGTCCGGTTTGCGCCATACCACCACCGGTTCAGCGCTGCGCAGGCCTGCCAGCGTATCGGCACGCCGGATCTCCAGCCGGTCATATTCCGGCACCGAGGCGATAAAATAGTAGTGCTGATCATGACGCAGGATAAACGGGTCGGCGCGCTGTTCAATAAAGGGATTAGGCCAGGTAACGGTCATTTTACTTCTCCGGTTTGCGGGACAACGCCGTCGCGTGGGCGAGTAGTCTGTAAGTCTCGGAAATTTTCGCGGCGCAGCGCGAGATCCTGCTGGATAGTGATCATCATTTTACGGTCGACCTTCATCAGGCGTACCACACCCGCCGTAATCAGATAGCCAACGCCCGGAATCACGGTAAACAGCAGCATGATGCCGTTGATCGCTTCCGGCGACTGCTGTTTAGCCCCGGCATTGTAGCCGTAGATCGACAACAGGAAGCCAACCATCGCCCCGGCGACCGCCAGTCCCACTTTGAGAAAGAACAGGTTACCGGAGAAGCTGATACCGGTGATGCGCTTGCCGGTTTTCCATTCGCCATAGTCGTCGACATCGGCCATCAGCGACCAGTGCAGCGGCGACGGAATCTGATGCAGGATGTTCAGCACAAAGTAGGCGATCACCACCATCAGCGTGGCGTGCGGATCGATCCAGTAAAATGCGCTGGAGAACAGCGCCAATGCAATGTTGGTCCAGAAGAAGACCTTGAGCTTACACCAGCGGTCGGTCAGCACTTTTGCCAGCGTACTGCCGAACATCATGCCGATCACGCCAAGGCTGATAAACAGCGTGGCGAAGTGGGTCGATTGTCCCATTACCCAGGTGACGTAATACATGGTGGCGGCCATGCGGATAAAGCCGGGACAGACGTTGCAGAAGGTCAGCAGCAGAATGCGCACCCACTGGTCGTTTTTCCAGACGTCGCGCAGATCTTTCTTCAGATCGTCATTACTGGGGACGGCAGGATGAATACGCTCACGCACCGTGGCAAAGCAGAACAGGAACATCGCCAGGCCGATGGTTGCCAGCACGGTCATCGCCATCTGATAACCCCGCGCCTTGTCTTCGCCGCCAAACCATTCCGCCATCGGCAGCAGCGACATCGACAGGATCAGCGTTGCGATGCCGACCATCACGAAACGGTAAGACTGACAGGAGACGCGCTCACCGGGATCGTTGGTAATTACGCCGCCCAGCGAGCAGTAGGGAATGTTGATGGCAGTGTAGGTCAGCGACATCAGGAAGTAGGTGACGAAGGCCCAGATCACCTTGTTATGGTAGGTCCAGTCCGGCGTGGTAAACATCAGCACGCTGAACAGCACATACGGGACGGAAACCCACAGCAGCCACGGGCGGAAACGACCCCAGCGACTCTGGGTGCGATCGGCAATCGCGCCCATAATCGGATCGGTTACCGCATCCAGTACCCGCACTGACAGCAGCAGCGTGCCGACCAGCGCCGGGGCTAAACCGAAAACATCGGTATAGAAGTAGTTAAGGAACAGCATGATGGCACCGCCAATCATGTTGCATCCGGCATCGCCCATGCCATAACCCAGTTTTTCTCGAAACGAGAGGGCTGCACCTTTCATGGTTCTCTCCTGCGCATCCGGTGTGAACAGGAATTATTGTCGCTAAATCAGAGAGATGACTGGGAATAAATCGTCGTGAAGATGGACAAATCAGGTGCGCGGGGAGAAGTGTGAGCTGGATCGGTCTTTGGCAGCGTACGCCGGCGGGGGAGAGAAGCCTGCTGCGACCGCCAACGGTGTCGCAGCAGGAAAGTGCTTATCAGGCTTTCTGCGTCTGATTTTTAATGAAGTAACCGATGCCCAGAATGACCAGCCAGACCGGGATCAGCCAGACGGAAATCGCCATGCCCGGCGTGTTTGCCATCAGGACCAGAATCGCGGCCAGGAAGATCAGGCAAATCCAGTTACCTACCGGATAGAGCAGCGCTTTAAAGCGGGTGGTGACCCCTTGCTGATCTTTCTTACGACGGAATTTCAGGTGGGCCAGGCTAATCATCGCCCAGTTGATCACCAGCGCAGAAACCACCAGAGACATCAGCAGGCCGAAAGCCTCGCCCGGCATCAGGTAGTTAATCAATACGCACAGCGCAGTGGCGACGGCGGAGACCAGAATGGTCAGCACCGGCACACCGCGGCGATCCACTTTCAGCAGCGCTTTTGGCGCGTTGCCTTGCTGCGCCAGACCAAACAGCATGCGGCTGTTGCAGTAAACGCAGCTGTTATAGACCGACAGCGCGGCAGTCAGGATCACCACGTTCAACGCATTGGCCACCATCGCATCACCCAGCTCGTGGAAGATGAAGACGAACGGGCTGACTTCGGCAGTGACCCGGGTCCACGGCATCAGTGACAGCAGCACGGCCAGCGAACCGATATAGAAAATCAGGATGCGCCACAGCACCTGGTTGGTGGCTTTGGGAATGCTGGTTTCCGGATTATCGGCTTCTGCCGCGGTAATCCCTACCAGTTCCAGGCCGCCAAACGAGAACATAATGATCGCCATTACCATCACCAGCCCACCGAGGCCATGAGGGAAAAATCCGCCCTGTTCCCACAGATTGCGCACCGTTGCCTGCGGGCCGCCGCTGCCGCTGAACAGCAACCAGCCGCCGAACAGGATCATGCCAATCACTGCCACTACTTTGATGATGGCGAACCAGAATTCCATTTCGCCAAACACTTTTACGTTGGTCAGGTTGATGGCGTTGATCATCACAAAGAAGATGGCGGCTGAGGCCCAGGTGGGAAAGTCAGGCCACCAGAACTGGATATATTTGCCTACTGCGGTCAGTTCCGCCATCGCCACCAGCACATAGAGTACCCAGTAGTTCCAGCCCGACGCGAAGCCAGCAAAGTTGCCCCAGTACTTATAAGCGAAGTGGCTAAAGCTGCCGGCAACCGGCTCTTCCACCACCATCTCGCCTAACTGGCGCATAATTAAAAAGGCGATAAAACCGGCAATGGCATACCCCAGAATGACTGCCGGTCCGGCGGATTCAATGACCGATGCACTGCCGAGAAACAGGCCGGTCCCCACCGCACCACCCAGCGCGATGAGCTGAATATGGCGGTTCTTCAGACCACGTTTCAGCGCTTCGCCTTGCTGTTGTTCCATACAAACCTCGTGATGTTTTTATTCTTCGTTCGCAGCGCAGACCGCTGTAAGGAAGGAGTTACATTAATGTATTGATTATTTTACGGTATCTGGCGTGCTGTCTGCTGCCATGCGCTACCCTGGCGACAAGAATAGTGATAAGCGAATCGCTTTGCACCTGCTTTCGCTTTTCGTGCTGAGCATTGACTGAAAAAACAGCGTCCGGCTCACGTTGGTGTTGCCCAAATTTCTGCCATGAAATGTTACTGATGACGAATAGGTTTCACTTATGGTTGCCGCTGCGTTTAGCAGCTAAGCGGGTGTAAGGTTTGGTAAAAGTGAAAATATTTAACATTTGCTTCCACGGTAATTTTTCATTTTTTTAACCGTAAGTTAGCGTCAGCACTGGCTTTAGCCGCACTGGAATGTCATCCGGACCGTATAGACACAAGGTGAATACTTTGTTACTTTACCGGCACCTTTTGGCAATTGGTATTACCAATTTACTCCGGACGATTGGCTCAATAAGAAGGGAAGATGGCTTACAGTAAGATTCGCCAACCCAAGCTCTCCGACGCTATCGAGCAACAGCTCGAATCCCTGATCATGGAAGGGACGCTGCGTCCGGGAGAGAAGCTGCTCCCCGAGCGCGAACTCGCCAAACAATTCGATGTCTCACGTCCGTCTCTCCGCGAAGCGATCCAGCGCTTAGAAGCCAAAGGATTACTGCTACGCCGTCAGGGTGGCGGAACGTTTGTACAGGAGCATCTCTGGCAAAGCATGAGCGATCCACTCGTAGAGCTTCTCGCCGACCATCCGGAATCACAATTTGATCTGCTGGAAACGCGCCATGCCTTAGAAGGCATTGCTGCCTATTATGCGGCACTGCGCGGCACCGAAGAGGATCTGCTGCGGATTCGCGATTGCCATCTGCAGATCCAGCAGGCACAGGACAGCGGCGACTTAGACGCCGAAGCGGACGCAGTGATGCAGTATCAGATCGCTGTCACAGAAGCCGCCCATAATGTCGTGCTTTTGCATTTGCTACGCTCTATGGGCCCTATGCTGGAACGAAACGTCCGTCAGAATTTTGAATTGCTCTACTCGCGCCGGGAAATGCTGGCGAAAGTGAGCGGTCACCGCGCCAGAATCTTTGAGGCGATTGTGGCTCGTGAGCCGGAAAAAGCGCGCGAGGCTTCACACCGTCACCTGGCGTTCATTGAGGAAATCTTGCTGGACAGAAGTCGGGAGCAGAGCCGTCGAGAACGCTCCCTGCGTCGTTTACAGCAACGTAAGGAATAACGTGCGACAAAGATCGTACGGACATGTGCGACGAGCCTGCCTGCATGTGCTGTAACAGGCTCCCGATTATTCAACGTATTAGACACAGATAAGGAACACACCCATGTCAGAACGTTTACACAATGACGTGGATCCGATTGAAACTCGTGACTGGCTACAGGCGATCGAATCGGTCATCCGTGAAGAAGGTGTTGAACGTGCGCAGTATCTGATTGATCAGGTACTGGGTGCAGCCCGCAAAGGCGGCGTGAACGTTGCTGCAGGATCTTCTGCAATCAGCAACTATATCAACTCTATTGCCGTTGAAGATGAACCGGATTATCCGGGCAACACCTCTCTTGAACGTCGTATCCGTTCCGCGATCCGCTGGAACGCCATCATGTCGGTGCTGCGCGCATCGAAGAAAGATCTGGAACTCGGTGGCCATATGTCCTCCTTCCAGTCTTCTGCCACCATTTATGAAGTGTGCTTTAACCACTTCTTCCGCGCGCGCAGTGAGAAGGATGGCGGCGACCTGGTTTACTTCCAGGGCCACATTTCCCCAGGCATTTATGCCCGTGCGTTCCTTGAAGGTCGACTGACCGAAGAGCAGATGAACAACTTCCGTCAGGAAGTGGCCGGTAAAGGCCTCTCTTCTTATCCACACCCGAAACTGATGCCGGAATTCTGGCAGTTCCCGACCGTTTCTATGGGTCTGGGTCCGCTGTCGGCTATCTACCAGGCGAAGTTCCTGAAATATCTGGAACACCGTGGCCTGAAAGATACCTCCGCGCAGACCGTGTACGCCTTCCTCGGCGATGGCGAGATGGATGAGCCGGAATCAAAAGGCGCAATCACCATCGCTACCCGTGAAAAACTGGATAACCTGGTCTTCATCATCAACTGCAACCTGCAGCGTCTGGATGGCCCGGTCACCGGTAACGGTAAGATCATCAACGAGCTGGAAGGCATTTTTGCCGGTGCTGGCTGGGAAGTGATCAAAGTCATCTGGGGCGGTCGCTGGGATGAGTTGCTGCGCAAAGATACCAGCGGCAAGCTGATTCAGCTGATGAACGAAACCGTTGACGGCGATTACCAGACCTTTAAATCGCGTGATGGCGCGTATGTGCGTGAGCACTTCTTTGGTAAATATCCGGAAACCGCCGCGCTGGTTAAAGATATGTCCGATGATGAAATCTGGGCACTGAACCGTGGCGGCCACGATCCGAAGAAAATCTACGCGGCACTGAAAAAAGCGCAGGACACCAAAGGCAAGCCGGTGCTGATCCTGGCGCATACCATTAAAGGTTATGGTATGGGCGACACCGCGGAAGGCAAAAACATTGCTCACCAGGTGAAGAAGATGAACATGGATGGCGTGCGCTATATCCGTGATCGCTTCAACGTGCCGGTAGCCGATGACAAGATTGAATCACTGCCATACGTGACCTTCGACAAAGGCTCTGAAGAGTACAACTATCTGCACGGTCAGCGTGAGAAGTTGGGCGGCTACCTGCCGACGCGTCAGCCGAAGTTCACCGAGAAGCTGGAAATGCCAGCGCTGGAAGAGTTCGGTGCGCTGCTGGAAGAGCAGAACAAAGAGATCTCTACCACCATCGCCTTTGTGCGTGCCCTGAACGTGATGCTGAAGAACAAGTCGATCAAAGATCGTCTGGTTCCGATTCTGGCGGACGAAGCGCGTACCTTTGGTATGGAAGGTCTGTTCCGTCAGATCGGTATCTACAGCCCGAACGGCCAGCAGTACACGCCGCAGGACCGTGAGCAGGTTGCCTACTACAAAGAAGACGAGAAAGGCCAGATTCTGCAGGAAGGGATCAACGAGCTGGGTGCAGGTTCATCCTGGCTGGCGGCGGCGACCTCTTACAGCACCAACAACCTGCCGATGATCCCGTTCTACATCTACTATTCCATGTTCGGCTTCCAGCGTATCGGCGATCTGATGTGGCTGGCGGGCGACCAACAGGCGCGCGGCTTCCTGGTCGGCGGCACCTCCGGTCGTACCACGCTGAACGGCGAAGGTTTGCAGCATGAAGATGGTCACAGCCACATTCAGTCGCTGACCATCCCGAACTGTATCTCCTACGATCCTTCATACGCATATGAAGTCGCGGTGATCATGCATGACGGTCTGGTGCGGATGTATGGCGAAGCGCAAGAGAACGTCTACTACTACATCACCACGCTGAACGAAAACTACCACATGCCGGCGATGCCGCAGGGTGCGGAAGAGGGTATCCGTAAGGGTATCTACAAGCTGGAAACGGTCGACGGCAGCAAAGGTAAAGTCCAGCTGCTGGGTTCAGGTTCTATCCTGCGTCACGTACGTGAAGCCGCGCAGATCCTGGCGAAAGACTACGGTATCGGCTCTGACGTCTACAGCGTGACCTCGTTCACCGAACTGGCACGTGATGGCCAGGATTGTGAGCGCTGGAACATGCTGCATCCGACAGAAGCACCGCGCGTGCCTTACATTGCTCAGGTGATGAACGATGCACCGGCCGTCGCCTCAACCGACTACATGAAGCTGTTCGCTGAGCAGGTTCGTAGCTATGTGCCAGCCAGCGACTATCGCGTGCTGGGTACCGATGGCTTTGGTCGCTCTGACAGCCGCGAAAATCTGCGTCATCACTTCGAAGTGGATGCATCTTATGTCGTGGTTGCCGCGCTGGGTGAGCTGGCTAAACGTGGCGAGATTGAGAAGAAAGTGGTGGCTGACGCGATCACCAAATTCAATATCGATGCCGATAAAGTTAACCCGCGTCTGGCTTAAGAGGTAATAGAGTAATGGCTATCGAAATTAAGGTACCGGATATCGGGTCTGACGAAGTTGAAGTCACCGAGATTCTGGTGAAAGTTGGCGACAAGGTGGAAGCCGAACAGTCGCTGATCACCGTGGAAGGCGACAAAGCCTCAATGGAAGTGCCTTCGCCGCAGGCTGGCGTGGTCAAAGAGATCAAAATCGCCACCGGTGACAAAGTGGAAACCGGCTCGCTGATCATGATGTTTGAAGCGGAAGGTGCGGCAGAAGCTGCACCGGCCCCGGCCGCAGAGAAAAAAGCCGACGCGGCCCCGGCGCCAGCGGCTGCCTCTGCTACTGCCAGCAAAGATGTCAATGTGCCGGATATCGGTGGTGACGAAGTTGAAGTCACTGAGATTCTGGTGAAGGTTGGCGACAAAGTTGAAGCAGAACAGTCTCTGATCGTGGTGGAAGGCGACAAAGCCTCGATGGAAGTCCCGGCACCGTTCGCCGGCACCGTGAAAGAGATCAATATTGCCACCGGCGACAAAGTGAGCACCGGTTCGCACATCATGGTGTTTGAAGCGGAAGGCGCAGCGCCAGCCGCTGACGTGAAACCTGAAGTGAAAGAAGAAGCAGCAACGGCTCCGGCTGCGGCTGCGGGCGCAAAAGAGGTTAACGTACCGGACATCGGCGGTGACGAAGTAGAAGTTACTGAAGTGCTGGTTAAAGTCGGCGACAAAGTTGAGGCTGAGCAGTCACTGATCGTGGTGGAAGGCGACAAAGCCTCAATGGAAGTTCCTGCGCCATTCGCCGGCACCGTGAAAGAGCTGAAAGTGGCCACCGGCGACAAAGTCAGCACCGGTTCGCTGATCATGGTGTTTGAAGTGGAAGGTGCCGCGCCAGCCGCAGCACCGGCCGCCGCGAAGCAGGACGCAGCCGCACCGGCAGAAAAAGCCGAAGCCAAACCGGCCGCAGCACCAGCAGCGAAAGCGGAGAGCAAAGGTGAGTTTGCCGAGAACGATGCGTACGTTCACGCTACTCCGGTGATCCGTCGTCTGGCGCGTGAGTTCGGTGTTAACCTGGCGAAAGTCAAAGGCACCGGCCGCAAAGGTCGCATCCTGAAAGAAGACGTGCAGAGCTACGTGAAAGAGGCGGTCAAACGCGCTGAAGCGGCACCAGCTGCTGCCAGCGGCGGTGGTCTGCCAGGCATGCTGCCATGGCCGAAAGTGGACTTCAGTAAGTTTGGTGAAATCGAAGAAGTCGAACTGGGACGCATCCAGAAAATTTCCGGTGCTAACCTGAGCCGTAACTGGGTGATGATCCCACACGTTACGCATTTCGACAAAACCGACATCACCGACCTGGAAGCATTCCGTAAGCAGCAGAACGCGGAAGCCGAGAAGCGTAAGATGGACGTGAAGTACACCCCGGTGGTGTTCATCATGAAAGCGGTTGCTGCGGCGCTTGAGCAGATGCCACGCTTCAATAGCTCGCTGTCTGAAGATGCCCAGAAGCTGACGCTGAAAAAATACATCAACATCGGTGTGGCGGTTGATACGCCAAATGGCTTGGTGGTTCCGGTCTTCAAAGACGTGAACAAAAAAGGCATCACCGAGCTGTCGCGTGAACTGATGGCGATTTCGAAGAAAGCGCGTGACGGTAAGCTGACGGCAGGGGACATGCAGGGCGGATGCTTTACTATCTCCAGCCTTGGCGGCCTGGGAACCACCCACTTCGCGCCGATCGTTAACGCGCCGGAAGTGGCGATCCTTGGTGTCTCCAAATCGGCGATGGAGCCGGTATGGAATGGTAAAGAGTTTACGCCGCGTCTGATGATGCCAATTTCTCTTTCCTTCGATCACCGTGTTATCGACGGTGCTGATGGTGCGCGTTTCATCACTCTGATCGGCAATATGCTCTCCGACATTCGTCGTTTAGTTATGTAAATGTGAAGAAGGCCGGCGAAAGCCGGCCTTCCTGTAACGATTCGTCGCACCGCGGTTGGCAGTTTGTTAACAATTCTGTAAACTCTTGCGGTGAAAGTCCCGGTGGAACAAGGGCATCATAAGAACGTCTGACCCGCCGGATATCAAATAAGAGGTCATGATGAGTACAGAGATTAAAACCCAGGTCGTAGTACTTGGGGCGGGTCCTGCAGGATACTCTGCAGCCTTCCGTTGCGCGGATTTAGGTCTGGAAACCGTACTGGTAGAGCGTTACAGCACCCTCGGTGGTGTTTGTCTGAACGTCGGTTGTATCCCATCTAAAGCGCTGCTGCACGTTGCTAAAGTGATTGAAGAGGCGAAAGCCCTTGAAGAGCACGGCATTGTGTTTGGTCAGCCATCGACTGATATCAACAAGATTCGCAGCTGGAAAGAGAAGGTGATCAACCAGTTGACTGGCGGCCTGTCAGGTATGGCAAAAGGTCGTAAAGTCAAAGTGGTTAATGGCCTGGGCAAATTCACCGGTGCTAACACCCTGGTGGTTGAAGGAGAAGGCGGCGCGACCACCATCAACTTCGATAACGCTATCATCGCTGCGGGTTCACGCCCAATCGAACTGCCGTTCATTCCGCATGAAGATCCACGCGTCTGGGATTCAACCGATGCACTGGAACTGAAAGAAGTACCGAAGCGCCTGCTGGTTATGGGTGGCGGTATCATCGGTCTGGAAATGGCGACGGTCTATCATGCGCTGGGTTCAGAGATTGATGTGGTCGAGATGTTCGATCAGGTCATCCCGGCTGCGGATAAAGACGTGGTGAAAGTCTTCACCAAGAAAATCAGCAAGAAATTTAACCTGATGCTGGAAACCAAAGTGACCGCCGTTGAAGCAAAAGACGATGGCATTTACGTTTCGATGGAAGGTAAAAAAGCGCCAGGCGAAGCACAGCGTTACGATGCAGTGCTGGTTGCTATCGGTCGTGTACCGAATGGTAAAGGTCTGGATGCGGGCAAAGCGGGCGTGGAAGTGGACGATCGCGGCTTCATTCGTGTCGATAAGCAGATGCGCACTAACGTGCCGCACATCTACGCTATCGGCGACATCGTCGGTCAGCCAATGCTGGCGCACAAAGGTGTGCACGAAGGCCACGTTGCGGCGGAAGTGATCTCGGGTCTGAAGCACTACTTCGATCCTAAAGTGATCCCATCCATCGCTTATACCGAGCCAGAAGTTGCCTGGGTCGGCCTGACCGAGAAAGAAGCGAAAGAGAAAGGCATCAGCTACGAGACCGCCACCTTCCCGTGGGCAGCCTCTGGCCGTGCTATCGCTTCTGACTGTGCAGACGGCATCACCAAACTGATTTTCGACAAAGAAACGCACCGGGTTATCGGTGGCGCGATTGTCGGCACCAACGGCGGCGAGCTGCTGGGTGAAATCGGTCTGGCGATCGAGATGGGTTGTGATGCGGAAGATATCGCGCTGACCATCCATGCTCACCCAACCCTGCATGAGTCAGTGGGCCTGGCGGCTGAAATCTTTGAAGGCAGCATCACCGATCTGCCTAACGCGAAAGCGAAAAAGAAATAAGTCACTCTGCCTGATAGAAAAAGCTCCCGATAAGGGAGCTTTTTTTTGCCTGAATTTTGGACTGGCGATTAACTGTGCATCTGGCTTAAGTCTGGGGGTAGAATTCGGTAGAATTATCGGGCTTGAAAAAGAAGTTAGTAATCAATCAGATAATTTTAGGGTGTTCCCCGCGTGAGCGGGGATAAACCGCGATCATGCTTTCTGCAGTCTGGACGTGAGCGGGGATAAACCGCAATATTGAAGAACCTGGAAGCACTGAAAGCCGTGTTCCCCGCGTGAGCGGGGATAAACCGGCTTACGACACCATCGCCAGCGGGCGGCTGGAGTGTTCCCCGCGCCAGCGGGGATAAACCGAGGCGGCAGAAGATGGTTGGGAACTTCCTGAAGTGTTCCCCGTGCCAGTGGGGATAAACGCTCATCGATTGCCATCACCGCTATTACGGCACGTATTCCCCGCATCTGCGGGGACAAAATACCCCAACCCGCACTTATCCTCTCCCACGAACGAAACACGTATCATCACACCCGTCGGTCCGCCGCCACCTGGTCGATAAACATCTGCGCCAGTACCGCGATGGCCGCATTGCCCGGTAATCTCTCCTCATTGATGCGCAACATCAGCGAGGTTGAACGTCGACGTCCCTGCAGCAGCGGAAGCGGGCGCAGTTCGCCGCTCTCCAGCAAGGCGGCAATGTTCTTCTCCGGCAACCAGCCATAGCCCAGCTGATGCTGCACCGCCTCAATAGCCGCCGACAGGGTAGTGAATGACCAGTTCTCTGCCTGCTCGCCACTGACTTCTGACTGCTGCTGTTGCTGCCGATCGAGGATGGTAATGCAGGGCCAGCGCGCCAGCGTCGTCGCACTGAGCGGAGCCGGTTCGCTGTGCAGGGGATGATCGCGATGGGCGACGGCAATAAAATCGACGCTCATCAGACTCTCACCTGCCAATGGCTGGTCGTCGCTGTGTGCCACCAGCCAGAGATCGGCCTGCTGTTCAGCCAGCCTGAGCGGCGTTTCGCTGCGGACGATTTCACTGAACCAGACGCGGACGTGCGGATAACGCTGCTGAAACTGGTGTAACACCTTAAACAGCAGCGGTTTAGGTGCGATGGCATCGACCATCAGGTCGACACGGGAAGGCTCGCCGCGCTGTAACGCCGCCGCCTGCGCTTCCAGGCTACTAAAACCGGTCAGCAGCGGCCGCGCCTGCGCCAGTAGCTGCTGGCCCTCCGCCGTCAGAACCGCCCGGCGTCCTGCCTGTTGCAGTAGCGCTACGCCCAGCCGCTGCTGCAGCAAACCAATCTGGTAACTGACTGAAGACTGGCTGCGGTTATTTTTCTCTGCCGCCAGTGCAAAGCTTCCTTCGTTAACTACCGAGTCGAGAAGAAACCACTGTTCGAGCGTCGTTTTATGCATAATAATATATCTAAAATTTGAATGAATAAGTGCTAAAAATAGCGTTATTAATCGGTTTTGTAACGCGCAATAATCTCCTCAAGGCAAATAAATGAGGAAATCATCATGAGCACTTTTGATAAAAACACCCTGTCTGGTCTGGTCGGCAAACATCTGGTTTATACCTATGACAACGGCTGGAACTACGAGCTCTATATAAAAAATGCCAACACCGTTGATTACCGGATTCACAGCGGAATGGTGGGTAACCGTTGGGTGAAAAATCAGCACGCTTATATCGTCCGTCTGGCACAGGATGTCTATAAAGTCTCCTGGACCGAGCCAACCGGCACCGATGTCAGCCTGGCGGTTAACCTGACCGATAAAATTTTCCACGGCACCATCTTCTTCCCTCGCTGGGTGATGAACAATCCGGAAAAAACTGTCTGCTTCCAGAACGAACATCTGGAAGAGATGGCACAATATCGCGAGGCAGGTCCGGCTTATCCGACTGAAGTGATTGATGAGTTCGCTACGCTGACCTTTATCCGCGATGCCGGCGAAAACAATGACAGCGTGATTGATTGCCCGGCCAGTGAACTGCCCGCCGATTTTCCTGCCAATCTGAAAAACTAACCTCGTTCAGAAGAGCCCATGCCGGGCTCTTCTGCTTTTCTTACCCGCCAAAACCATCTGCTGTCTGCTGCGAAACAGTATCTGATTCTGCCAGCAACTCGCCAAAAATTATCTTCAGGCCGGCGTTCTATTCCTCGCCGTTATACATTTCAGATAAATCATTGCTGGTAAAACCCTGACCGGCAGGTCAACGCGTGGTGATGTTTTCCGGCGGCGTAATGGCGTGCTTTACGGGCCGGTTTGCCGTCCGGAAGGGCGATGGCTGGCGGCGTAAAACCGTCGCAATTGGTTATGCATTTAATGTTGTATTTTTGTAAACAGATTAACAAACACCCGAAATCCTGCTATTCTGCCCTCCGCGAAACCGGGCACCTCAACCTGGACATCATAAGGTAAGGTTGTTCTCTATAAGTGAGCAAGGTGGTCGGAAAGCCCTACATAATGAGAGCGAGGATAACGTCGTGCTAGAAGAATACCGTAAGCACGTTGCCGAGCGTGCCGCCGAAGGGATCGTACCTAAGCCTTTAGATGCTTCCCAAATGGCCGCGCTGGTTGAACTGCTAAAAAATCCACCTGCGGGTGAAGAAGAATTTCTGACCGATCTGTTGGTCAACCGTGTTCCACCCGGCGTCGATGAAGCGGCGTACGTTAAAGCGGGTTTCCTGGCCGCTGTCGCCAAAGGCGAAGCCACCTCTCCTCTGATCTCTCCTGAAAAAGCGGTTGAACTGCTCGGCACCATGCAGGGCGGTTACAATATTCATCCGCTGATCGAGGCGCTGGACGACCAAAAACTGGCTCCTATCGCGGTCAAAGCCCTGTCACACACGCTACTGATGTTCGACAGCTTCTACGATGTAGAAGAGAAAGCCAAAGCGGGCAATGACTACGCGAAGCAGGTGATGCAGTCGTGGGCAGATGCGGAATGGTATCTGTCACGACCAGAACTGGCGGAAAAGATTACCGTCACCGTGTTCAAAGTTACCGGCGAAACCAATACCGACGACCTCTCTCCGGCACCGGATGCCTGGTCACGTCCTGACATCCCACTGCACGCGTTAGCGATGCTGAAAAATGCCCGTGAAGGCATTGAGCCGGATGAGCCAGGCAACGTCGGCCCGATCAAACAGATTAAAGCGCTGCAGGAAAAAGGCTTCCCGCTGGCTTACGTCGGTGACGTGGTCGGTACCGGTTCCTCACGTAAATCCGCCACCAACTCGGTGCTGTGGTTTATGGGCGACGACATCCCGAACGTGCCGAATAAAAAAGGCGGCGGCGTGGTGCTGGGCAGCAAAATTGCTCCGATCTTCTTCAATACCATGGAAGATGCCGGTGCACTGCCGATCGAAGTCGACGTGAACAACCTGAACATGGGCGATGTCATCGACATCTATCCATTCAAAGGCGAAGTGCGTAACCACCAGACCAACGAACTGCTGGCCAGCTTCGAACTGAAAACCGAAGTGCTGATTGACGAAGTGCGCGCCGGTGGCCGTATTCCGCTGATCATCGGTCGTGGCCTGACCACCAAAGCGCGTGAGTCGCTGGGTCTGCCGCACAGCACCGTATTCCGTCAGGCGAAAGATGTCGCGGAGAGCACCCGCGGTTTCTCGCTGGCACAGAAAATGGTCGGTCGCGCCTGTGGCGTCGACGGTGTCCGTCCGGGCGCCTATTGCGAACCGAAAATGACCTCGGTGGGATCGCAGGATACTACCGGTCCGATGACCCGTGATGAACTGAAAGATCTGGCCTGCCTCGGCTTCTCAACCGATCTGGTGATGCAGTCATTCTGTCACACCGCGGCTTATCCTAAGCCGGTAGATGTGAATACACACCATACGCTGCCTGACTTCATCATGAACCGTGGCGGTGTGTCGCTGCGTCCGGGTGACGGCATTATCCACAGCTGGCTGAACCGTATGCTGCTGCCGGATACCGTCGGCACCGGCGGCGATTCACATACCCGTTTCCCGATCGGCATCTCCTTCCCGGCGGGTTCTGGCCTGGTGGCGTTTGCCGCAGCGACCGGCGTTATGCCGCTCGACATGCCGGAATCCGTGCTGGTTCGCTTCAAAGGTAAAATGGAGCCGGGCATTACGCTGCGCGATCTGGTTCATGCCATTCCGCTGTATGCCATCAAACAGGGTCTGCTGACCGTTGAGAAGAAGGGTAAGAAAAACATCTTCTCTGGCCGCATCCTTGAGATTGAAGGGCTGCCGGATCTGAAAGTCGAGCAGGCGTTTGAGCTGTCAGATGCGTCAGCTGAACGTTCAGCGGCCGGCTGTACCATCAAGCTGGATAAAGACCCAATCATTGAATACCTCAACTCCAACATCGTTCTGCTGAAGTGGATGATTGCTGAAGGCTATGGCGATCGCCGTACCCTGGAGCGTCGTGTTGAAGGCATGGAGAAATGGCTGGCGGATCCACAGCTGCTGGAAGCGGATGCGGATGCGGAATATGCCGCAGTGATTGAGATCGATCTGGCTGATATTAAAGAGCCGATCCTCTGCGCACCAAACGATCCAGACGATGCCCGTCTGCTGTCTGACGTGCAGGGCGAGAAGATCGATGAAGTCTTTATCGGATCGTGCATGACCAACATCGGTCACTTCCGTGCAGCCGGTAAGCTGCTGGATAGCCATAAAGGCCAGTTACCGACCCGTCTGTGGGTGGCTCCGCCAACCAAGATGGATGCGGCGCAGCTGACTGAGGAAGGTTACTACAGCGTATTCGGTAAGAGCGGCGCGCGTATCGAGATCCCAGGCTGTTCACTCTGCATGGGTAACCAGGCGCGTGTGGCGGACGGTGCGACGGTGGTCTCCACCTCAACCCGTAACTTCCCGAACCGTCTGGGTACCGGCGCTAACGTCTACCTGGCGTCAGCCGAGCTGGCGGCGGTGGCTTCACTGTTAGGTCGTCTGCCAACGCCGGATGAGTATCAGCAATTTATGGCGCAGGTGGATAAAACTGCCAGCGACACTTATCGCTATCTCAACTTCGACCAGCTGACCCAGTACACCGATAAAGCTGACGGCGTGATTTTCCAGACTGCGGTCTGATTCACTGACCAGCAGCAGTAAAAAGGGGCGATGATTCGCCCCTTTTTTTCGTCTGTGCAACGGCAACCGGTGCGATGAAAAGCTGGATTTCGCCGGACAGCCTGCAATAATGCGCCACTTGTCACACTTTGCCGTTGGGGCAGCGCTGACACTGATAACGTGACGCGATGATGTTGAGAGGAACGGGCGATGGAATATGAATTTTTACGCGATGTGACCGGCCAGATTAAGGTGCGCATGTCGATGGATCACGAAGCGGTCGGCCACTGGTTCAATGAAGAAGTCAGGGACGATCCCGGCCTGCTGGATGAAGTCGAAGCGGCGATTGAAGATGTGAAAGGCAGCGTGCGACAATGGCAGCGCGTCGGCAGCGAATACACTATCCTGCTGGACGAGGAAGAGGTGATGATCCGTGCCAATCTGCTGGCGCTGGAAGATGACGGCATGGAGGAGGGGATGAACTACTACGACGAAGAGAGCCTCTCATTCTGCGGCATTGAAGATTTTCTGCTGGTGATCGCTGCTTATCGCCAGTTTGTGAATCAGTACGGTAATAAAAGCCGGGCGACCTGAGCCGCCCGGCCGGTTAACTGAGAGACGCCCCGCCACACAGCACCAGCTGCTGTCCGGTCATCGCCGCTGCGGCAGGCGTGAGCAGAAAATGCACCAGCCCGGCCACTTCCTCCGGCTGAATAAAGCGGCCAATTGGCGGCAGCCTCGGCGGTGAGCTGCCCCGACCCGGCTGTTGCAGCATCGGCGTGTCGGTTGCGCCAGGCGCCACAATATTGGCGGTAATGCCGCGCGGTGCCAGTTCTGCCGCCCAGCTGCGCACCATCCCGATCATTGCGGATTTGGTCGCCACATACTGACTGCGTCCTGCCGCTCCGCCTGAGGTGCGGCTGCCCAGCAGCACAATCCTGCCGCCACTGGTCATCCGTGGCGCGCAGTGATTAGCCAGTTGCTCCGCCGCTGCCACATGCAACTGCCATAAGCGCGCGCTGGCGTGGAGATCGAGTTCACCCAGCGGCGCAGCCTGCATCATGCCTGCCGCGTGTACCAGCGCCTGGGGCACCGGCAGTCGGGCTAACACCTTCTGTAAGGCGGCGGCATCACTGACATCCACCTGATAACTCTGCAGGGCCGGATGCTGCCGCGTCAGCGCCGAGCGACTCAGGCCGATCACCTGCCAGCCCTCCACCAGCAAGCGGTCAACAATCGCCTGGCCGATGCCTGAACTGGCACCAGTGACCAGCGCCATTTGGTCAATCACGCGCGACCTCCCGCCACCCACGACTCTTCAACGCGAACATACTTGATTGCCTGACGATAAAAGGTGTAGGCGATATGCAGTTCACCGCCGGCTCCCTGTTTGATGCTTGGATAAGAGAATTCACGGTTCAGCTTCTGCTGTGAATTATTGGTCATGCAGTAGCCATCGCCTTCATCCAGATTACGCTGCAGCGGCCAGCTTTTGCCGCCGTCATGCGAAATCGCCAGCGTCATGGGCGCGCGCGGTGCACCCCAGAAGGCCGTTCGCGCGCCGTGTGCCACTGGCTGGGCGGCGACAGCTACCTCATCATCATCCTCATCTTCAATTTCGTCATACAGCGACAGCCGCCGCTCACTCGCGCCTTGCGCGCTCATCGCATTGAACACCAGCGCCAGATGACCATTGCGCAGCGTGGTGACCTGAATCGATGAGTTATTGTTAGGCAGCGACAACGGCTGTGGGGCACTCCAGCTTTCGCCCTGATCGACGGAGCGGCTCTGGTAAATATGATCGGCCCAGCGGCTGCGATAGAGTGCCAGCAGCGTGCCGTCATCCAGCAGCGTGACGTTCATGTGGACGCAGCCAGTGCTGTCCGGGACCTCAACATCACGCCAGCTCTGCCCCTTGTCCTCAGAGATTTTTACCGCGCTGATATCATAACTGCCGACCCACTTTTCACCTGGCCGGGTCAGGCAGTAAAACACCGGCAGCAGCCAGTTACCGTTGGGCAGCACCACCACCGGCTGGCGGATAAAGGTGCCCGGCTTATCCAGCAGTGTGGCGATGGCACCCCAGCTGCGGCCCAGATCGTGCGACTGACGATAGCGTACAATCGCGGTGTCCTGATTCCCCGATTTTTGCGCGGTCCACAGCAGCCACAGCACCTGATCCGGGTCGAGGAACAGCACCGGATTTTGTTCCGAACGGCTCGGATCGTCCGACAGTTGCTGCGCCTCGCTCCAGCGAGAGCTGCCTTCTGCCAGCCGCGAACACCAGATCGAAATATCGGCGATGCCTTCCTGGGTACCGCCAAACCAGACGCAGAGCAGATCGCCATTGGGCAGCGGCAGCAGATTGGCGGCATGGTTTTGCGGGCAGGACGATGGCAGCATCGCCACCTGTTGCGCGCTATCCTGCGGGTGCGGCGCCAGCTGGCCGGTGCGTTCGACGGTGACGGTTTCCTGAGTCATATTAGGCTCCACTGTTTTGTGCATTGCGTTGCGTATTGGGCTGAGACTGGCGTGACGGGATGCAGCGGTCAATCACCATGATGATCGCCGGCGTCGCCAGCGCCACGTACATATTATCGATGCCGAATGGGTTACCGAGGATGAACCACACCGACGTCGCCAGACAGGCGCCGATCAAACCAGCATTGGCACCGCGGGTGCTTTTAAACCACGGCAGGTAGAACGCCATGATCGCCACCACGGTAATCGACAGACGAATGGCGCGGGTAAAGAATGACAGCTTCAGCACTTCCGGGAAGAACAGCACGAACAGCAGCGGGAAGAAGCCGATAGCGATTGAGATCCAGCGCGTCATTTTAAATTCACGCTCCGGGGTCGGATTGCGGTAGGGCACGTAAAAGTCCTTCACCACCAGCGAGGCGATCGCCAGCGCCACGGTACCGACGCTGACGAAGATCGACGCTACCAGCGAGGTGGTGACAATGCCCGCCAGCCACGGTGACATATCCTGCAGAAACACCGGCAGCGCATACAGGCTTTTGATATCAGGATGGGCAAATTTCGCCGCCACGCCAATCAGTGCCATCGCCAGACCAATCGGCAGGCAGAAAAAGAAGGCGACCCAGGTGGCACGCTTCGCGGACTTCACATCTTTGGTCGATGAGATCGCCTGGATCACAAACTGGGTACAGAAGATCGATCCGACCGTCCCGATCAACCACGCCACAAT
Source organism: Pantoea sp. AN62 (assembly GCF_050432985.1). Taxonomy (NCBI): domain Bacteria; kingdom Pseudomonadati; phylum Pseudomonadota; class Gammaproteobacteria; order Enterobacterales; family Erwiniaceae; genus Pantoea; species Pantoea sp. AN62. Next base: position 201,441 of record NZ_JBNPYB010000005.1, read on the forward strand.
GGTACTGGCCCCGACGTGACCATCCCACGTCCAGTAGAACGCCGGCATTTTTTCGATCATTGGTGCTACGCCGCCGGTCATCTTCAGCGCCACGAAGAGGATTATCAGGATCCCGGCATATTTGAGCGCGCTGTGCAGCAGCGTGACCCACGCGACCCCTTTCATCCCGCCGAAGGCAAAATAGAAGGTGCTGACCACTGCTGTGATAAAGGCCGCCTGCGTCAGGTCGATTTTCAACACGGTTGAAATGGCCGCTGCGCCGCTGATGTAGTTGCCGACGTTCACCAGCAGCAGCGCATAAATCATGATGAGAGAGATGATATTTTTGGTTGAGGTGCCATATTTCTCGGCAATCGCGCCCGAAATAGTGATTTTGCCAGTGTTATAGATGCGTTTCACCAGGATCAGACCAAACAGCGGGAAGCCGATCGCCGCACCAATCACCGACCACGAGGCGGCAAAGCCATCTTCAAAAGCCGCCTGGGCGGTGCCAATGGTCGACTTGGCGCCGATATATTCTGACATCAGCATCACGCCGACGATAAATGCCGGCATCGCGCGTGAGCCTTCCATAAAGTCACCGCTGCTTTTGCTGCGCAGCCGCCAGGTCAGCCAGGTGGTAAACAGGATATAGGCGACCACCATGCCAACGATCAGCAGGGTGCTCTCAGTAGAAAATGCTTTCATCATGACCTCGATTGTTCTGGCAGATGGCGACCATCAGGTTCGTTCTCATCTGACCGGTAGGATACAAAGATGATGGTCGTTCCCCGGCAGGGCAGGCTGACGACACGCCAAAAGGTGATGAGTCATTGGTGCCAGCCGCGAGCGGTTCGCGGTGTCGTTTCAGGACCTCACCCCGGTCCTGCCGAAGACGCAGGGCATCCGCCCTGCTGGCGATTACTGCAGGTACTGATTGACGATCTGGCGGATCTGCTGCTGCTGATCGGCGCTGAACTGCACCGCATAGCGGCTGTCACCTACGTCAAAGCCCAGCAGGCTGACCGCCTTTTTCACCGCAGCAGGAGAGAAGCCGATGTTATAGAGATCGGTGCGTAAACCGGTGACGCGCTCCTGTGCCTGATGCGAACCGGCAATATCGCCGGCGTTAAACTGCGCCCAGATGGCGTTGATCGCCTCGGGCGCCACGTTTGCCAGCCCGGAAATGCAGGCGGAGCAGCCATCGACGAACCCCTGATGAATCAGCGAGTCGGGGCCGTTCAGCACATCGAAGTGATCGATGCCGTCGGCAGCCTGCAGGAAGCCACTCAGACTCTGGTAGCTGCCGGCTGAATCTTTGATACCGATGATGTTCGGATGTGCCGCCAGCGTCCTGACGGTGTCAGGCTGCAGAGTATTGCCGGTACGCGCCGGGATGTTGTAAAGGAACAGCGGCACCTCAAGCGCGTCTGCAACGGCGTGGTAATGCGCGATCAGCTCCTGCTGCTTTAACGGCACGAACCATGGCGTAATCACCGAGACGGCATCAACGCCCAGCCTGGCGATCTGCTTACCGAGGCGGATGGTTTCACGGGTTGATATCTCACCGATGTGCGCCACCACCGGCGCACGGCCGTTGACTTCATCGACGCAGGTTTCGGTGACCGCGATCTTCTCCTGCTGATTCAGCACAAAGAATTCTCCGTTGGTGCCGCCGCAGAAAATACCGTTACCGGCATCGAGCTGGCGTCGCACCTGCTCACGCTGGGCAGCCGGATTAAACTCACCGTCGCGATCAAAAGTGGTAACGATGGCGGTCAGTACCCCGGTTATTTTTTTGTTCATGGCAATCCTCATTGCGCCGGGTGAGAAGGAAACAGCGTCAGGTAGACTGCGCGCACATCGTCCGCCGTCACGGCCAGCGGCACGTTTTTCATCAGGCGCTGCACGTCGAGCGCCGCATCGACTAAATAGGGCAGGTGATCCGGGCTGATGCCCAGCGCTTCCAGGCTGGCCGGCAGCTGCAGGCGCTGAACCAGTGCGCTGAAGTAATCGACCAGCGCATGAGATTTCTGCTCCTCGCTTAAGCCGGTATCAGCCTCGGGCAGCAGATCGTAAGCCTGAGCAAATTTGCTCACCGCCGCGGGCCGGACAAAGCGCATGCAGGGGGCCAGCAGAATGGCATTGGCAACGCCGTGCGGCAGATGATATTTGCCGCCGAGCGGGTAGGACATGGCGTGGACCAGGTGCGTCCCGGCGTGGGCAATCGATGCACCGCCGTAGTATGAGGCCCACAGCATCTCCAGTCGCGCCGCTAAATTGTGTGGTTCACGTAGCGTGGTTTCGAGGCTGGCGAACAGCTTCTTCATGCCGATCAGCGCATAGTTATCGCTCACCGGATTGGCGACCGTGGCGGTGAAGCACTCAATCAGATGGCACAGCGCATCAATCCCGGTGGATGAAGCAATATGCGGCGGCATGCTGGTGGTGAGTTCCGGCACCAGCGCGACCCAGTCGGGCAACATCACCGGTGAAATAATGCCAACCTTGGTCTGTTTCTCCGGAATCGCCAGAATCGCATTCGGCGTGGCCTCCGAGCCGGTCCCGGCGGTGGTCGGAATCAACAGCGAGCGAACGCGGCGCTGCGGTTTCTCGCCTGCCAGCAGCGCATCCAGTGACGGCGCATCCCCGGCGCACAGCACTGACAGCAGCTTAGCGACATCCAGCACGCTGCCGCCGCCGATGCCAATCACCAGTTCAACCTCCTGCGCTGGCAGGGCGCTGACAATCGCCGCCACATCATGCTGGCCTGGCTCTGGCGGAACGCTGTTCACCACACTGAGTCCGGGGATCTGCTGCCGGAGTTGTCCCACCAGTGCCTGCACGGCGGGAATGGCTTCAATGTTGTTATCGGTTACCACTAACGCTGTCGTGATGCCGTCGAGCAGATAGCGCATGTCGTTCAACGTCTGATAGCCGCTGATCACCGTGCTGTTGATATTCATCTCACACCCTTGTTGGTAATTTCTGAAGCAATGATTGATATCGCTCAGAGTAACGCTGACGTAATCCCCTTGCTGTGGCTAATTTTATAGGACATATCGATTTCGATTAATTTGATCTTGCTCACATATAATCAATCATGATTGAATATAATCAATTGCAGCGGCAATAGCCTGACAGGAGAGACGATGAGTTCGTCATGGTGGAAAACCCCGGTAGTGGTCATCGCCGATGACTTTACCGGAGCCAATGATGCAGGCAGTGGGCTGGCACAGGCCGGTGCCCGGGTTCAGGTGCTGTTCAGCCCAACGACGCCTGCAGATAGCGAGGCAGCGGATGTCTGGGTAATCAGCACCGACAGTCGGGCAGTCACGCCCGTGGTGGCGGCAGAGCGGATCACTGAGGCGGTGGGCCACTACGCTCCGCAGATTGCGCAGGGCTGGCTGTTTAAAAAGATCGACTCCACGCTGCGGGGCAATGTCGCTGCTGAACTGCGGGCGGCGCTGGCAGCCAGCGGTAAACGTCTGGCGCTGGTAGCACCGGCCGTGCCGTACCTCGGCCGCACTACGCGTGCCGGTCAGGTCTGGCTTGGCGATCGTTTGCTGACGGATACCGAATTTGCCAGCGATCCCAAAACCCCCATCGTCAGCGCCAGCGTGCTTCAGCAACTGCACATCGACGGGGATCAGATCGATCTCGCCACCCTGCGCAGCGATCGGCTTGAGCAGCGCTTAACGGACGCCCGCGGCGTGCTGGTGGTCGATGCTGAAAACGACACTGACCTGGCTCGCCTGATGGCAGCCGCGGCACGGCTGAGTGAAAAACCGCTGCTGGTGGGTGCGGCAGGCTTAAGCGAGGCACTGGGCCGCCATCTCGCCGCCCGGCCTGCGCCGTCGTCATCGGCGGAAAGGAGAGTTAGCGGTACGGCGGTTGACGCAGGTGTCCACGCAGCACGACCGGTACTGGCGGTTATCGGCTCGATGAGCAGCCGCGCACAGCAGCAGATCGCCACGCTGGCGACCCAGCGGCAGGTGACGGTGGTGGATGTTGATATCCGTCAGCTGTTCCGCCAGCCCGCCTGGCCCGATGCAGCGGACTGGCTGGGACAAGCCACAGCGGCGCTACGTCAGGGACGACATACGGTGATCCGCACCTGTCAGCATGCTTCACAGCGGCATGAGATTGAAATGCTCTGCCAGCAGTTTCAGCTGACGCGCCAGCAACTGGGCGAAGCGATTTGTCAGTTGCTCGGTGAGATGACCCGCACGTTGTGTGACAGCCAGCTCCCGCATGCGCTCTATCTGTCTGGCGGCGACGTGGCGATTGCCGTCGCTCAGGCTCTGGGTGCCAGCGGATTTCAGATTCAGGGCCTGGTGGCGGGCTGTGTGCCGCACGGGGTTCTGCTTAACAGTGAATTTACCCTGCCGGTGATGACCAAAGCCGGTGGCTTTGGTGATGAAAACACCCTGGTAGCAGCCATTGGTTTTATTGAGGAGAAGTCGAGTGAGTAAAATTATTGCGGTCACCATGGGCGATCCGGCGGGCATCAGCCCGGAAATCATTATCAAATCGCTGTTGGAAGGTGAGTTGAATGGCGTGCCAGCGGTGGTTGTCGGCTGCGCTGCGACGCTGCGGCGGATTATGGCGATGAACATTACGCCACAGGCGGAACTGCGGATTGTGGATCGGGTGGCATCGGCCCACTTTGCGCCCGGCATCATTAACGTGATCGATGAACCGTTAGCCGATCCTGAAGCGCTAAAGCCAGGTATGGTGCAGAAGCAGGCGGGCGATCTGGCGTGGCGCTGCGTGAAGCGCGCCACCGAACTGGCGCTGGCGGGCGAGGTACAGGCTATTGCCACCGCGCCACTCAACAAAGAGGCGCTGCACGCGGCGGGTCATCTCTATCCGGGTCACACTGAACTGCTGGCGCACCTGACCGGCACTCAGGATTACGCCATGGTGCTCTATACCGATAAGCTGAAGGTCATTCACGTCACCACCCATATTGCGCTGCGTAAATTCCTCGATACCCTGAGCCGTTCACGCATTGAGACGGTGATCGGCATGGCGGACACCTTCCTGCGTCGGGTCGGCTTTACCCAGCCGCGCATCGCCGTGGCGGGCGTCAATCCGCACGCCGGTGAAAATGGCCTGTTTGGTGATGAGGAAATGACTACGGTCGCCCCGGCGATTGCGGCAATGAAAGCACAGGGCATCGCGGTGTCGGGCCCCTGTCCACCGGATACGGTATTCCTGCAATGTCAGGAAGGGCAGTACGATATGGTGGTGGCAATGTACCACGATCAGGGACACATTCCGCTGAAGCTGCTGGGATTCTACGATGGGGTGAACATCACTGCGGGCCTGCCGTTTATCCGCACCTCGGCGGACCACGGCACGGCGTTTGATATCGCCTGGACAGGTAAAGCGAAGTCTGAGAGCATGGCGATCTCTATCAAACTCGCGATGCAGCTCGCATAGGGAAATATGAAGGGACAGAGCCGTCTTGACCAGATTATGGATTACCTGAAAAGCCATAATCTGGTGACTGTTGAGCAACTGGTCAGTGCGATTTCCGCCTCGCCGGCCACGATTCGACGTGATTTGATTAAGCTGGATAAAGAAGGGGTGATCAGCCGCAGTCATGGCGGCGTCACCCTCAATCGGTTCATACCTACGCAGCCGACCACGCTGGAAAAAATGCAGCGTAATCTGGCGGAAAAGCAGGCGATAGCCGCCTGTGCTGCCAGCTTTGTTCAGGCGGGCGACGTGGTGGTGCTGGATGCCGGTACTACTATGCTGGAACTGGCGCGCCAGCTGACCCATCTGCCGCTGCGGGTGATTACCGCCGATCTGCACATTGCGCTGTTTTTATCGGAATTCAGGCAGATTGAGGTAACGATTATCGGTGGCCGCATCGACGACTCCAGCCAGTCCTGTATTGGCGAACATGGCCGTCGACTGTTGCGCAGCATCAATCCGGATATCGCCTTTGTCAGTTGTAATTCATGGAGCCTTGAGCGCGGCATTACTACTCCAACCGAGGAGAAAGCCGGGCTGAAGCACGATCTGCTGGCCAATGCCGGGCGTCGGGTGTTGCTGGCGGACAGCAGTAAATATGGTTCCTGGTCGCTGTTTTGCGCCGCGCCGCTGGAGAGCCTGACCGATATTGTGACCGATGAGCGGCTGGAAGAGGCTGCCCGGCATGGGCTGCGGGAGCGTGGGATCGGCTTGTTGCTGACGGCATAACCGCCAGCGGCAACAACGGTAAGCGGCGGCTGCCAGACACAGCGCGCCGCCCGCAAGGATTACAGCGTCTTCAGACCCACAGACGGGATATTTCTGCCGTAATAAATTTCACGCATCTCTTTCCACAGCAGGTCGGTAATCCGTTTATGCTCCTGTGGGCTGAGATCTTCAGGTTTGGTATTAAACAGGTAGTGCTTCAGATCGAACTCTTTCAGCAACATCTTGGTATGAAAGATGTTTTCCTGATAAACGTTCACATCCACCATGTCATACATCGCTTTCATATCTTCCGACATGAAGTTCTGGATCGAGTTTATTTCGTGATCGATAAAGTGCTTCATCCCCTTCACATCACGGGTAAACCCGCGCACCCGGTAATCGACCGTGACGATGTCAGATTCCAGCTGGTGAATCAGGTAGTTCAGCGCTTTGAGCGGTGAAATCACGCCGCAGGTAGAGACTTCAATATCGGCGCGGAAGGTACACAGTCCGCCTTCCGGATGACTTTCCGGATAGGTGTGTACGCAGATATGACTCTTATCCAGATGGGCCACCACCGAATTCGGTAACGGGCCAGGGTGTTCCGAGTTATCGATATCTTTCGGATCGATCGGTTCTTCGCTGACCAGAATGGTGACGCTCGCGCCCTGCGGCTCATAATCCTGGCGCGCAATGTTCAGCACGTTGGCACCAATGATCGAGCAGGTCTCGGTCAGAATTTCGGTCAGACGGTTGGCGTTATATTGCTCATCAATATAGGCAATATAACCATCACGTTCAGCTTCAGTATTCGCATAGCAAATATCGTAAATACAAAAACTCAGGCTCTTAGTCAGGTTGTTGAAGCCATGTAGTTTTAGCTTTTGCAATTTCACTCACCCCCTTAGAAATGTGCCATCAGCGCGTGGCGGATAACGCATTCAACAGATATTGCGGCAGGGCAAAACTGCCGGTATGGATTGCCGGTGTGTAGTAACGGCAGGTCAGGCCAGCGGCCTCGAAACGCGCCTGTAACGTCGCGCTATCGAGCTGGCGCAGCGCCGGATTGTCACTGGCCCAGGCAAAGGTCATGATGCCGCCATAATAGGTCGGAATCGCCGCCTGATAGAAGCTGACATCGGCAAAATAGTGACCCAGTTTGCGATGGCTGTTGACCGCTTCGTCCTGCTGCAGGAAGCAGACGCCATTCTGCGCCACAAAGATGCCATTTTCATTAAGGGCCGCTTTGCAGCCGGCATAAAATTCTGAGGTAAACAGACTTTCGCCAGGACCGATCGGATCGGTGCAGTCCGAGATGATGACATCGAATTTTTCGCGGGTCTGGTTAACAAAGTTAACCCCGTCGTCGATCACCAGGGTAAAGCGCGGATCGTCATAGGCACCGGCGCTGTGGTTCGGCAGATACTGACGGCAGAACGTCACCACGCCCGCATCAATCTCCACCATGGTGATCTTTTCGATCTGCGGATGACGTGACACTTCGCGCAGCATTGCGCCATCGCCGCCGCCGATAATCAGCACGCTTTTCGCCGCACCGTGCGCCAGCAGAGGAACGTGGGTCATCATTTCATGATAGATAAATTCGTCGCGCTCGGTGGTCTGTACCACACCGTCCAGCGCCATCACGCGACCCATCGCGGCATTTTCGAAAATGATTAAATCCTGATGCGCAGTTTTCTCACGATAGAGCTGTTTATCAATCGTGAAATACTGGCCAAAACCGGCATGAAGGGTTTCATACCACATTTCATTTTGGGCCATGGTGGGGCTCTCCTCTGATGACATCGCCATGAAAATGGGCGGCACATCATAGCTAACTCTGACCGTGGTTGCACGGTCAAATGTCCAGCAGAAGAGAGGGGAGAGGGTTATCTGACGTAGGCCAGCAGACTCAGCGAATCACGCGCCAGCGACTTGCATTTTTTATCGTTAGTGATGGCGATGCCGCTCAGGTCACGATAGCTCTCTTCACCCAGCGCCTTCATGTTGTAATTGCTGTAGTTGCTTAAATCCCAGCGGTTCTGCTGAGCAAAAAACACCAGCGCTTTACGAATCTGCGCATCCGGCAGATCCTGATAGCCGCAATCATTTTTCAGATAGACGAACACCGCCGTCAGATCGGCCAGATCTTCCGCTTCGGATTCGCTCAGGGCAAAACTGGTGGAGGAGAAGCCAAGGAGTCCCGTCAGCAGCAGGATCTTAATGCTTTGCTTCATAATCGTTCTCTTCAATGGATATTGTTAATGACGTTAGCACAGTTGCTATCAGGTTTTCGATTAATTTGCCGTACCGTGCGGCTCTCCGGCTTTTTTCGGCTCATTCTGGCGGGTAACACTTGACCTTCCCATAAGGTCAGGGTTTAGGCTGTCTGTTCTCATGCCACAAGGATGATCACCATGCAACGTCGCCATTTCCTGAAACTCACCGCCGCCCTGAGTGCCGCCGGGGCGCTGCCGCTCTGGAGCCGCTCGCTGATGGCCGCCAGCCGCCCGCTGCTGCCCGTTCCCTCGCTGCTGACGCCGGATGCTAACGGCCAGTACACGCTGACCGCGATGCAGGGTACCAGTCAGTGGAATGGCAAAGCGGTGCCGACCTGGGGCTATAACGGCAATTTGCTCGGTCCGGCGATCCGGCTGCAAAGCGGCAAGCCCGCCACGGTGAACATTCATAACCGGCTGAACGAAGCGACGACGCTGCACTGGCACGGGCTGGAGATCCCTGGCGCAGTTGACGGCGGGCCGCAGGCCAGCATCGCCGCTGGCGACACCCGGCAGGTCTCTTTCACGCCCGATCAACCGGCAGCAACCTGCTGGTATCATCCGCATCTGCACGGGAAAACCGGTCATCAGGTGGCACAGGGACTGGCGGGGCTGATCCTGCTGGAAGATAACGAGATCGGCAAACTGCGGCTGCCTACTCAGTGGGGCGCTGATGACGTACCGCTGATCTTTCAGGACAAACAGCTGACCCAGGATGGCAGCCGCATCGATTACCAGCTGGACGTGATGCGCGCTGCGGTCGGCTGGTTTGGTGACATGATGCTGACCAATGGCGTGCAATATCCGCAGCAAGCCGTACCGCGCGGCTGGCTGCGGTTGCGCTTACTCAACGGCTGCAATGCCCGTTCGCTGGACATCGCCGCCAGCGATCGGCGTCCACTCTATGTCATCGCCAGTGATGGCGGACTGCTGGCAGAGCCGGTCAGGCTGGAATCACTGCCGATGCTGCCGGGCGAGCGCTTTGAAGTGATGATCGATACCGGGGATGGTAAGGCTTTTGATCTGGTGACTCTGCCGGTCGGGCAGATGGGCATGACGCTGGCACCGTTCGATCAACCGCTGCCGCTGGTGCAGATTTTACCGCTGCGGGTGATGGCCAGCGGCACGCTGCCGGATCGGCTGGCAACGCTGCCGCCGCTGCCGAAAACCGAGGGGCTGACCAGTCGCTGGCTACAACTGATGATGGATCCTCAGCTGGATCAGCAGGGGATGCAGGCGCTGATGCAGCGCTACGGTGACAAGGCGATGGGCAAAGGCGGTCATCCTACGATGCCGATGGCGCACGATAAACCGGCGGCCAGTCACGATCAGCCGATGGATCACAGCATGCACGGCATGGCGCAACCGGCCGGTTACGATTTCCGTAGCGGCAATAAGATCAACGGCCAGGCATTCAATATGACCCAGCCGTCATTCGCGGTAAAACTGGATGAAACGGAAAAATGGACCATTTCCGGCGAGGGTGACGCGATGCTGCATCCGTTCCATATTCACGGTACGCAGTTCCGTATCCTGTCAGAGAACGGCAAACCACCGGCGCCGCATCGTCAGGGCTGGAAAGACATGGTGAATGTCGACGGCTGGCGCAGTGAAGTGCTGGTGCGCTTCAGTTACGTCGCCGCCGCCGAACATGCCTATATGGCCCACTGTCATCTGCTGGAGCATGAAGATACCGGCATGATGCTCGGGTTCACCGTCAGCTAAATCAGGCCTGATCCAGCGCCAGCCTGATATCTTCAATCAGGTCACCCGCGTTCTCAATACCAATCGACAGCCGCACCGTGGCGTCAGTGATGCCGATACGCTGACGCACCGCCTGCGGCACACCGGAGTGCGTGGTGCTGCCGGGATGGCTGGCGAGCGACTCGGTGCCGCCAAGGCTGACCGCCTGCTTGAACAGCGACAGGGCGTTGAGAAAACGGAAGGCTGCCTGCTGGCCGCCAGCAATATCAAACGAGAAGGTCGAACCGGCTCCGCTGCACTGCTCGCGGTAGGTTTTGCCTTCTGCACTCGCTTCATCCAGATAAGGCAGCCAGTGCAGTTTCGCCACTTTAGGATGATCGCGCAGGAAGGCGGCCACCGCTTCGGCGTTGTGAAACGCTTTCTCCATTCGTAGCGACAGCGTTTCCAGCGATCGGCTGATCATCCAGCTGGAGTGCGGATCGAGCTGAGTGCCGATAGCACTGCGCAGCGCCCGGACCTGCCCCATCAGCTTTTTACTGCCCATCGCCGCACCGGCAATCAGGTCGGAATGGCCGCCAACGTATTTGGTCAGCGAGTAGAGCGACAGGTCCGCGCCCAGCGTCAGCGGCTGCTGAAACAGCGGGCCGAGCAGGGTGTTGTCACAGGCGATAATCGGACGTGAACCCTGCTGCTGGTCGATCTCATCGGCGATCCGCGCCATCAGACGGATGTTCACCAGGCTATTGGTCGGGTTTGCCGGCGTCTCGATCAGGATAATCGCTACCCGACCCAGCGCCATCGCCTGCTGCGCCGCCTCCCGCACTTTGGCCTCGTCATTGCCGTCGCTAAAGCCGACCGCCTTAATCTCCAGATTGTGCAGCGTCTTGCTCAGCAGCGTTTCGGTACCGCCATACAGCGGCTGAGAATGCAGAATAACCTCACCCGGCCGGGCAAAGGTCAGCAGGGTAGTGGCGATTGCTGACATACCGGAAGAGAACAGCGAACAGCTCTCCGCCTGCTCATAGACCGCCAGCCGATCTTCAACGATTTCACTGTTGGGATGGTTAAACCGCGAATAGACCAGTCCACCCGATTTGCCTTCTGGCGGTTCACGCCGGCCTGACACATAGTCAAAGAAATCCCGTCCCTCTTCAGCGCTGTCAAACACAAAGGTTGAGGTCAGAAACACCGGCGGCATGACCGCGCCTTCAGAGAGGCGAGGGTCATAGCCGTAATTCAGCATCTGGGTTTCAGGATGCAGCGGGCGATCGCCGATGTGGGTTTTTTTACTTGATGATGAAGTCATTGAGATCTCCGGCCAGCGGCACGAGTGGAGTAACGATATGTTGGATAAAGGCTACCATGCAGCGAATCATGCTGGTAAATGCCAGAAAGTTCTAAGGTAATGCGCATTTGCACCGCCCCTCGCCGGGGCGCAATAATTTTCACCACGGTATCGTTTGCTTTAAGGCTGGCGCAGCCGCCGCGCTACTCTCTATGATAGACTTCGTGGCTTTTCTGACGTAACCGGGCTGAAAGCAATGAAACACACTGTTGAAGTGATGATCCCTGAACAGGCAATCGCCGCGCGCATCGCTGAACTGGGCAAAGAGATTAACGACCATTACCGTGACAGCGGCAGCGATATGGTGCTGGTGGGGCTGCTGCGTGGCTCTTTTATGTTTATGGCCGACCTGTGCCGCGCGATTGATGTCCCGCACGAAGTCGACTTTATGACCGCGTCGAGTTACGGCAGCGGCATGTCCAGCAGCCGCGATGTGAAAATCCTGAAAGATCTGGATGAAGATATCCGTGGCAAAGATGTGCTGATCGTCGAAGATATCATCGACTCCGGCAACACTCTGAGTAAGGTGCGCGAAATCCTGCAGCTGCGTCAGCCAAAATCACTGGCGATCTGTACCCTGCTGGATAAGCCGGAACGCCGTGAAGTAGAGGTCAACGTTGAGTACGTCGGCTTTGCCATCCCGGATGAGTTCGTGGTTGGGTTTGGTATCGACTATGCGCAGCACTATCGCCATCTGCCGTATATCGGCAAAGTGGTGCCGATCGAATCCTGATTACAGCGCACCGCACATTCTTCCAAGGCCAGCACCGCCTGCTTCGTGTAGGCTGTGTCGCGCCTGACTCCGCTTATTTATCGCTATTCAACAGATTAGCGATGCCGTGACGGTAGCGTTGTTCAAGGATTTCGCGGCTGTTTGCCGTAACATCAAGGTTACGCAGGCAGCCGTCCTGAATGCCGTAAACCCAGCCATGCAGTGAGACATTCTGCCCGCGTTTCCAGGCAGATTGCAGCACGGTCGAGTGTCCCAGGTTATAGACTTGTTCAACGACGTTGATTTCGCACAGTTTATCCAGACGTTTATCCGGCGAGAGTTCCCCCAGCAACACGCTATGCTTGTACCAGAGGTCACGGATGTGCAGCAGCCAGTTGTCGATCAACCCCAGTTCCGGGTTATCCATCGCCGCCTGCACGCCGCCGCAGCCATAATGACCACACACAATGACGTGTTCAACCTCCAGCACTTCGATGGCGTATTGCACCACGGAAAGACAGTTGAGATCGGTGTGAATCACCAGATTGGCGACGTTGCGGTGGACAAACAGTTCACCCGGTTCCAGTCCGGTCAGACGTTCGGCGGGGACGCGGCTGTCAGAACAGCCAATCCACAGGAAGCGCGGTTTCTGGGCCTGGGCGAGCCGCTCAAAAAAGCCGGGATCTTCTTCGACCAGTAATTTGGACCATTCGCGGTTATTACTGATCAGGGTATCGATATCTGTCATGGCGTTGAGCGACCGGTTACTGCGCAGAGTGCGTGCGCGTACTATAGGCGAAGGCTTCACAAATTTAAACGGCATTAAATTGCCATCAAAACAGGGTATGGATTCGGAATGACTTATGCACTGGAACTTTCCCGGCTGACCAAGACCTATCCCGGCGGCGTGCAGGCGCTGAAGGGTATCGATCTTAACGTTGAGGCCGGTGATTTTTATGCACTGCTGGGACCGAATGGCGCCGGTAAATCAACCACCATCGGTATTATCAGTTCGCTGGTCAACAAATCTGACGGCAGCGTCCGGGTATTTGGCTACGATCTGGAAAAAGATGTGGTCAACGCCAAACGCCAGCTCGGTCTGGTGCCGCAGGAATTTAACTTCAACCCGTTTGAGACGGTGATGCAAATCGTAGTTAACCAGGCGGGTTACTATGGCGTCGAACGTCGCGAAGCCAATGAGCGGGCGGAAAAGTACCTGAAGCAGCTCGATCTGTGGGGAAAACGTAGCGAACGGGCGCGGATGCTCTCCGGCGGCATGAAGCGCCGTCTGATGATCGCCCGGGCGTTAATGCATGAACCTAAGCTGCTGATCCTCGATGAACCAACCGCCGGGGTTGATATCGAACTGCGACGCTCAATGTGGGTGTTCCTGAAAGATCTCAACGCCAAGGGCACCACCATTATTCTCACCACCCACTATCTGGAAGAGGCAGAAATGCTGTGCCGCAATATCGGCATTATTCAGAGCGGGGAACTGGTCGAGAACACCTCAATGAAAGAACTGCTCTCCAAGCTTAAATCGGAAACCTTCATCCTCGATCTGGCGCCGCGCAGTCCGTTACCGACGCTGGAAGGCTTCCAGTATCGTCTGGTGGATACCTCGACGCTGGAAGTGGAAGTGTTACGGGAGCAGGGTCTGAACAGCGTGTTCAGCCAGCTCAGCGCGCAGGGCGTGCAGGTGCTGAGCATGCGTAACAAAGCCAACCGTCTGGAAGAGTTGTTCGTCGGCCTGACGCAGGGAAAAACAGGAGCAAAAGCATGACACATTTGTACTGGGTGGCGCTGAAGAGCATCTGGGCCAAAGAGATCAACCGTTTTGCCCGCATCTGGATCCAGACGCTGGTGCCACCGGTGATCACCATGACGCTCTACTTCATCATCTTCGGTAACCTGATCGGCTCGCGGATTGGTGAGATGCACGGTTTCAGCTATATGCAGTTCATCGTGCCGGGTCTGATCATGATGGCGGTGATCACCAACGCCTATGCCAACGTGGCCTCGTCGTTCTTCAGCGCCAAGTTCCAGCGCAATATTGAAGAGCTGCTGGTCGCACCGGTGCCGACCCACATTATCATCGCCGGTTACGTGGGCGGCGGGGTAGCGCGTGGCGTCTGCGTCGGCATTCTGGTTACCGCCATTTCGCTGTTCTTTGTGCCGTTCCATGTCCACTCCTGGACCATGGTGGCGGTGACGCTGCTGCTGACTGCGGTGCTGTTTTCGCTGGCCGGCCTGCTGAATGCAGTCTTCGCCCGGACTTTTGATGACATCAGCCTGATCCCGACCTTTGTGCTGACGCCGTTAACCTATCTCGGCGGGGTATTCTATTCCCTGACGCTGCTGCCGCCTTTCTGGCAGGCGGTCTCGAAACTTAATCCGATCGTTTATATGATCAGCGGTTTCCGTTTCGGCTTCCTCGGTATTAACGACGTGCCACTGGTATTTACTCTGTCGGTGCTGATCGCCTTTATCGTGGTGTTCTATGGTCTGGTATATACCCTGATTCAGCGCGGTCGCGGATTACGTACCTGATTGCCGCTCTCAACAAAGCAGCCACGCGGTGAAAACGGCGTGGCTTTTTTTTGACCGTATAAAGACTGGCCGATTTAAGCTGGTGGCCGGTATCTAATTTAACCTTTTAATAACATCTTAATCCCACCCCGGCTGATTATTCTTCCTCTGCTGCTGGCATTAATGCCAGTCTCCGCGGTACTGGCAATAAAATAACCCTAAGTATTATCTGATAATAACCCCTGCTTCCTTTATATCGCGCTGATTTAACTCAGTTAAAAAATTTTTAGGAATTGGATGAATAGCTGGCTGTTGTTTAATTGAAGCCGAGTTAGCAAAATACCGTCAGATTAACGTTATTTCCTTGATCATGGATGGAAATGGGGGAATGTTGAGAGTTCAGTAAGAAAGATGGCCGGTAAATCAGGGCCAGTCTTAATTAAAAGGCAGGAAAAGATGAATCGTATTACGTGGATCGATAATCTGCGGGGATTGAGTATTCTCGCAATCATTTTTTTGCATAGCACTATCGCCGTGCATAATAATGCCGGACACTTTACCGCCTTCAGTAGCCTGTTAAATGAAATGCTTGCACCAGTTCGATTAGGACTGATGTTTTTCGTTTCAGGTTTATTTGTCGATGCGGGATTAAGAAAAGGCCTGGGTCCCTTTTTTAATAATAAGATCCGCAGCATCCTCTATCCTTTCGTGGTATGGGTGATTATTTATGGCGGGTTAAAGATCGTCTTTAGCTCAATGGCCAATACGCCGCAGTCACCGTTGAATATCATTCTGTCCCACCTGACGGGCGGGGGCGATATGACATGGTTCCTGCAGTCGCTGTTTATTTTCTTTGTGGTGATTATCTTTGCCCGTCACCTGCCGTTCCTGCTGGTGTTCGCGGTTTGTATGGGGCTGAGCTGGGGCCTTCCGGCGATCGATCCTGACAGCGTATTCGCCAGCTTCGATAACACCCACGTGAATAAGTCGTTCTACCTGTTCGTTTTCTTCTACCTCGGTGACTACGTGGTAAGAAAACAGGTCGATATTGCGGATAAAGTGCAGCATGGCCCGACGTTATTTATTTCACTGTTAAGCTTTGTGCTGCTCTCCTGCTTGAATATCTTTGTGCTGGAGACCAACTCGCCGGCTTTACTGTCGCCGCTGGCGCTGTTGTCGGTGCCGTTCTTTGTCTGGATTGCGCTGAAGCTGAAGTCGGATCTGGTTTACTACATCGGGGTCAACTCAATCGTCTTTTACCTGTCGCATTATCTGGCGATTCAGTTCTTCAGTAAGATTGTGAAATTTGAAAGCCCGTCAGCCTGGGTAAACGACCTGAAGTTTATCTCCGCTTTTCTGGTGGCGCTGGCGCTGCCGTGGACGCTGTGTCTGCTGAGAAAACGTGGCTGGTTCAACTTCCTGTTTACCATGAAAAAGCCGTCTAAATCGCTCGCCACTAAACCGGTGTAACGACCGTCAGGTCAGCAAAAAAAGGGCCGCCGATCGCTGATCGGCGGCCCTTTTTTCGATCAGGCAACCTGCACCGGCACCGCTTTCGCCAGCCGCTTCATCTGGTTGTCGCCCTCAAAGTAGGCCACTTTAGGCTGCCACTGGCGCGCTTCCGCATCCTCGACCTGCACGTAGGAACAGATGATCAGAATGTCGCCTTCACAGGCGCAGCGCGCCGCCGCCCCGTTGACCGAAATGATTTTGGAGCCACGTTCAGCGGCGATGGCGTAGGTCGAAAAGCGCTGGCCGTTGGTGACGTTGTAAATATCAATCGCTTCATATTGCAGAATGCCGGACGCATCAAGGAAGTCCTGATCGATAGCACAGGAGCCTTCATAGTTGAGGTCCGCCTGCGTAACTTTCACGCGGTGCAACTTGCCTTGTAATACAGTGCGAATCATAGCCAGAAACCTTGTCAGACGAGAAATAAAATGACCTTCAGCGGATGCAGCTTACTGCGTCAGGTCGACAGTTTGATTATCGATTAAACGGGCATTACCCAGCCAGGCCGCCATCAGTACCACGGCGCGCTGGCTGTCAACCGTCAGCGGTTGCAGGGTTTCCGCATCGCAGATGGCCAGGCCATCCGGGCGTAATCCCCGCTCCAGCAGCGTCTGATTGGCCGCTTCGATGATCTCTTCAATGTGGCGCTCGCCGTTAGCCAGCCGCGCCGCCATCTGATTCATTACCTGACTCAGCGCAGGCGCCAGCTTACGCTCGTCAGCGGTTAAGTAGCCATTACGCGAACTCAGCGCCAGGCCATCTTTGGCGCGCACCGTAGGCACGCCGACAATCTCAATGTCAAAGCCCATGTCAGCCACCATCTTGCGAATGATAGCCAACTGCTGGAAATCCTTTTCACCGAAACAGGCAATGTCCGGCTGAACCAGGTTAAACAGCTTGCTGACAATGGTTGCCACGCCGCGAAAATGACCGGGGCGGGTTTCCCCTTCCAGCAGCGAAGAGAGCACCGGCACTTCAACAAAGGTCTGATTCTTCAGGCCGTGCGGATAGACTTCAGCCGGTGACGGGGCGAACACCACATCAACCTGATGGCGGTTCAGTTTCTCGCAATCCTGCTGCAGGGTACGCGGATAGCGCGCCAGATCGTCAGCGCGATCAAACTGCATCGGGTTGACGAAGACGGAGACGATTACGATGTCGCCGCGCGAACGTGCTTCATCGACCAGCGTTAAATGTCCTTCGTGCAGATTGCCCATGGTGGGCACCAGCGCGATGCGCTTACCTTGTTGCCGCCAGCGACGCACTTCACGGCGCAGCATCGGCAGCGTTTCAATGATCAACACGGTTACTCTCCTGAATTACTGGAAGCTGTGCTCTGCCGCCGGGTAGGTTCCGGCTTCGACTTCGGCGATATAGTGGCGAATCGCGGCGCGGATATCGCCGGTCGCGGCGAGGAAGTTTTTAGCAAATTTGGGGATATGCCCGCCGGTCACGCCCAGCGCATCGTGCATTACCAGAATCTGCCCATCGGTTACGTTGCCGGCCCCAATGCCGATCACCGGAATGGAGAGGGCAGCGGTTACGCGCTGAGCCAGCGCAACCGGTACACACTCCAGCACCATCAGCTGTGCACCCGCCGCTTCCAGCGCCAGCGCATCGGTCATCAGCTGCTCTGCGCCTGCCTCATCCCGGCCCTGAACCTTGTAGCCGCCAAAGATATTGACCGACTGTGGCGTCAGACCAAGGTGCCCGCAGACCGGTACCGCACGCTCGGTCAGCATCCGTACCGTCTCTGCCAGCCAGCTTCCGCCTTCCAGCTTCACCATGTTGGCACCGGCACGCATCAGCTGTGCGGCATTGTCGAAGGTTTGTTGTGGTGTGGCATAACTCATGAATGGCAGATCGGCCAGCAGCAGCGCCTGTGGCGCGCCGCGCCGGACGGCGGCAGTATGGTAGGCGATATCGCTGACCGTGACCGGCAGGGTGGAATCGTGGCCCTGCACCGTCATGCCGAGGGAATCACCAACCAGCATCACCTGAATGCCTTCGTTGGCAAACAGGCGGGCAAAACTGAAATCATAGGCGGTCAGCGTGGCGAATTTTTTGCCGTCGGCTTTCCACTGACGCAGATGGGACATTGTGGTGGGTTTCATGGCGCTCTCAACTCAGAAATTCTGATGGGCGCAGTTTACTGGATAGCGTTAAAGAGCGGAATCGAAGATGTGTGATTGTGTGCTCAGGCGTGCCAGAGACGGATAGCGCTGCTATCCAGCGTGGCAAGCACGGCGCTGAGCGCCCGGCCATCCGGCAGCGTGGCGTCGGGTGCGATTGCCAGCAGCGGCACCAGCATAAAGGCGCGGTTCAGCAGGTCATAGTGCGGCACAATCAGGCGATCGCTGTTAATCACCGCGTCGCTAAACAGCATCACGTCGATATCCAGCGTGCGTGGACCCCAGCGCTCTGCCTTGCGCACCCGGCCATGCTCCCGCTCAATCCGCTGGGTATGATCCAGCAACGCCTCCGCGCTCAGCCCGGTCTCCAGCGCCACGGCGGCGTTAAGAAAGTCAGGCTGATCGGGTGGGCCGTAGGGCGGCGTACGATAGAACGGCGAGGTGGCGATGCGTTGCGTCTCTGGCAACGCATCCAGTGCGCTCAGCGCTGCATCAACCTGATGCAGCGGATCGGCCAGATTACTGCCTAACGCGAGGTAAACCCGGGTCATGAGGCGTTTTGATTATCGCGACGCGGTGCCGAAGGACGACGGCGTGGACGGCGTGATTTATGCCGCGGTGCCGGATCGTCGCCAAGGTTGTTGAGCATGGTTTTCTGGTGTGGCGGTGCCGCCACCTGGAATTCACCCCACCACTGGCTCAGGCGCAGCAGTTCCGGGTTATTCTCCACTTCAGCGCGCAACGCCAGCAGGTCATACGCGGCGCGGAACTTAGGATGCTCCATCAGTTTCCAGGCACGTTTACCGTGGCGACGCGACATGCGTAACTGAAGCTGCCAGATATCCCGGATCAGCGACGTGATACGTTTCGGGATCGCCAGCGCACGACAGGCTTCATCCAGCGTATCGTTCATCGCCATCGCAAAGGCTTCAAAATAGGTCAGGCCGCTTTCCTGCGCAATGCGTTCGGCCGCTTCAAGCTGCGGATACCAGAACATCGCCGCAAACAGGAAGGCCGGATTGACGCGCATGTCGTTGTGGATGCGGTTATCGGTGTTTTTCAGCACCTGAGCCAGCATCTTCTCCATCAGGCTGTCGCTCTGCTCGGTGAAGTTGCGCGCCAGCGTCGGGAACAACGGCTGGAACAGCTGGTATTCACACAGCTTGAGATAGGTGCTGTAACCGTAGCCAGCCTGCAGCAGCTTAAGCGACTCTTCGAACAGGCGCGCGGGCGGAATATCACGCAGCAGCGAGGCCAGACGCGGGATCGGCTCAGCCGTTTCCGGCGCAATGCTCATGTTGAGTTTGGCGGCAAAGCGCGCAACGCGCAGCATCCGCACCGGATCTTCGCGATAGCGGGTTTCCGGATCGCCAATCAGACGAATGATGCCCTGTTGCAGATCCTGCAGACCGCCAACATAGTCACGGACGCTGAAATCGGCGACGCTGTAGTAGAGGCTGTTGATGGTGAGATCGCGGCGCTGGGCATCATCTTCGATGGTGCCGAAAATGTTGTCGCGCAGCAGCATGCCGCTCTGGGCGCGCTGCGAGCTGTTGCGATCGTCTTCGCTCTCTTCCACCTGGTGGTGACCACGGAAGGTAGCAACTTCAATCACTTCCGGACCAAACATCACGTGCGCCAGACGAAAACGGCGGCCAACCAGGCGACAGTTGCGGAACAGCTTGCGCATCTGCTCTGGCGTGGCGTTGGTGGTGACATCGAAATCCTTGGGTTTTTGCCCCAGCAGCAAATCGCGCACGCCACCGCCTACCAGATAGGCTTCATAACCGGCTTTATTCAGGCGATAGAGCACTTTGAGGGCATTTTCGCTGATGTCTTTGCGTGAGATGGTGTGGCTTTCACGAGGAATGATGGTCATATGACTCTCTGGTTCAACCTCTGCAGGGGCTTCCTCTTCATCACGCTTCAGGACTTTCCGGCAAAAATTAGCTACTCGGGTAAAAATGGGACACCTCGACAGTGGCGTAAAAGGGTGTAGGTAAAATCAGCGGCTAATCATAGCCTGTTGAGAACCATTTGAGAATGCTGTTGTCTCTGCATCCGGTTTCAGGGCGTTGTCCTGGGGCATCAAAGCGATATTCCACTGCGACACCGCGTCAGACAGCAGTTTGTCCTGCGTTAAGTCCTGCCAGCCGCTGGAAACCGGCTGTCCGAGGAAGCGTAACGCCGCGACTAACAGCGGCCGGGCATCGCCATCCGGCAGTGACGGCGCATGATTCTGCTTCGACAACTTATTGCCGTCGTGATTCAGCGCCAGCGGTAAATGCAGATAGTCAGGGACCGGCCAGCCAAACTGCTGATAAAGCGCAATCTGCCGCACTGTCGGCTCAATCAAATCCGCCCCGCGAACGACTTCGGTGACGCCCTGAAAATGATCGTCGACCACCACCGCCAGGTTGTAGGCAAACAGGCCATCGCGACGGTGAATGATAAAATCTTCCTGCGCCAGTCGCGGGTCCGCCTGCACGTGGCCGCGCAACCGATCGTCAAACGCCAGGACCGGGTTATGCTGCCGCAAACGCAGGGCGGCATTCTCCGGCCCGCGCTGCCGATCGCGGCAGTAGCCATCATAGAAACCGCCGATCTGCTGAATGCGACGACGGGTACAGGTACAGAAATAACTCTGACGATGCTGCTGAAGCCAGGCCAGCGCGTCGCGGTAAGCCTGATGGCGCTGTGACTGCCACAATACCTCGCCATCCCAGGTTAACCCGTAATGTTCCAGCTGATGCAGAATACGCGAGGCTGCGCCCGGCACTTCACGTGGCGGATCGATATCTTCAATCCGTACCCGCCAGATACCCTGCTGAGCACGTGCGCTCAGGTAGCTGCCTAACGCAGCAATCAACGAGCCGAAATGAAGTTCACCAGACGGAGAGGGGGCGAAGCGGCCAATGCAGGAGGCGGTCATAGGCGTTAAACGTGACCACGCAGCGGAAAAACCGGTTGGTGTTCCACTGCGTGGCAACGTGCTGGACGCGGCATTAGCCGGCCATTTGTTTCTCACGAATTTCTGCTAACGTCTTACAGTCGATGCAGAGATCGGCCGTTGGACGCGCTTCGAGACGGCGGATACCGATCTCAACGCCACAGGAATCGCAATAGCCAAAGTCGTCATCTTCGACTTTCTTCAGCGTCTTCTCGATCTTTTTGATCAGTTTACGTTCGCGATCGCGGTTACGCAGCTCCAGGCTGAACTCCTCTTCCTGCGCGGCACGGTCAACCGGGTCCGGGAAGTTGGCAGCTTCATCCTGCATATGCGATACGGTACGATCGACTTCGTCCCGCAATTGATTACGCCAGGCTTCCAGAATCTTGCGAAAATGGGTCAGCTGCGCGTCGTTCATATACTCTTCGCCCGGCTTCTCCTGATAAGGCTCCACCCCAGCGATGGCGAGAATACTCAGGGACGATGTTTTACGGTTTTGCCCTTCTTGCATGTTGTTTCTCCTGGATAACACGCACTATACCCTTCGACTTTCGTCTTGCAGGTGCGTTGCTGCTAGCCTGCTGTTTGACATCTACGGGGTACATCGATCCCCCATTGGGGAAAAAAACAGGCCGCTATAAATAACAGAAGCAGTCAAGGTTGGCAATTATTCGTGAACACACCTTGACAAGCCTGTGAGGAACAGCGTAATCGGGCCTTAGCATAGAACATTCTTATCACATAAAATTGCAAAAGATATTACAAGCTTACGTTAAGCGGCGTTTTAAGAAACATGCCCGCTGCGGATAAGTCCGCCTGATACGCTAAAACCTCCACGCCTTCCCGCTGCGCCTGGACCAGTTGCTCTGCGTAAGCCACGTCAATGTGACGCGCCGGGGAAACGTCCTCAATCCCCGAGTGCAGAACGGCAAACAACAAAACGGCCCGATGACCTTCTGCCGCGACCATAGCCAGCTCGCGCAGATGTTTCTGTCCCCGAACCGTCACCGCATCCGGAAAATAACCTTTTCCTTCATGTAAAAGGGTTACGGATTTCACCTCAATATAGCAGTTGCGTCGGTCCTGCGCCTTGAGCAGAAAATCAATTCTGCTTTTTTCACTGCCATATCTCACTTCTGCCTGTCGCTGCTGATAACCGGCCAGTTCGGGCAGGCGTTGCTGATCGAGCGCTTCAGCCACCAGCTGATTAGCGCGCAGGGTATTGACGCAGATCCAGTGGCCCTGTTGTGTCTCGGTCAGCTCCCAGCTGTGCGGGTATTTTCGCGTCAGGTTGTCTGAGGTGGAGTACCAGATCCGATCGCCTGGCGTGGCGCAGCCGGTCATGGCACCGGTATTGGCGCAGTGAATCGTCAGGATCTCGCCGGAGGGGGTTTCGACATCGGCTAGAAAACGCTTGTAACGGGCGATCAAGCGAGCGGGTTTGAGGGGCGGAGAAAAATCCATAAGCGTCCTGATTAAGGCTGTAACGGCCAGCTGGCCAGCGCACGATAGCGGGTCCGGCCCTGAGCGAAGTCAGAGGCGAACAGGGAAAACTGCGCGACGCGAAAGCGCCAGTGAAAGCCGCGTGGCGGCAGGGCGACCGGCTGCGTTGCCTGTCGCAATAGCGTGATGTGCGGATGAAACGGCTGCGGGCTCTGATGACAGCCGTGGCGGGCGGCCTGCGCTCGCAACAGGCTGGCCAGTTGCAACAGACCGCGCGGCGCGCGCTGGCAGCCGAGCCACACCACGCCGGGACGTGGCCAGTGACCGGCGTCATCCAGATCAAGATCAAACGCCGGCTGTACAATGCGCGACGCCAGGGTTTGCAGCCGCTGTGCGGTCTCTGGCGTCACCTCGCCAAGAAACGCCAGCGTCAGGTGCAGATTGGCGGCGGCTACCGGGCGGCCCGCCTCGGCGGAAAAGGTATCGGCCCGCCAGCGCACCAGCTGTTGCTGCATCGCGTCAGGCAGGCTGATGGCAAAAAATAAGCGTTGGGTCGACATGGCGCTCTCCGGCAAATATCACGGATGGATGCTACAATGCGCGCCATCTTAGCACAGGCAGAAGCGGAGTTTGCTGTGAGCGATTTACCGGTCAGCGCGGTGCTGCCTGACATCCTGGCGGCACTGAGCCGCGCCTCACAAATCCTGCTGGCGGCGCCGACCGGCGCGGGCAAATCAACCTGGCTGCCGCTGCAGCTATTGCAGCAGGCGGATCTGCCAGGCCGGATCATCATGCTGGAGCCGCGTCGGCTGGCGGCGCGCAACGTGGCGCAACGGCTGGCGGAGCAACTGGGTGAGCAGCCGGGGGGCACGGTCGGTTTCCGGATGCGCGGCGAAAGCTGTGTCGGGCCGCAGACCCGGCTGGAAGTGGTCACCGAAGGGATGCTGACGCGGATGCTACAGCACGATCCGATGCTGGACGGGGTTTCGCTGGTGATCCTTGATGAGTTCCACGAGCGCAGCCTGCAGGCCGATCTGGCGCTGGCGTTGCTGCTGGATGTCCAGCAGGGGCTGCGCGACGATCTGAAGATCATGCTGATGTCAGCCACGCTGGACAATGCGCGGCTGGCGGCGCTGTTGCCAGACGCGCCGCTGATCGTGTCGGAAGGGCGCAGCTATCCGGTTGAACGGCGCTACGCGTCACTGAACACAACCGTGCGTTTCGAGGAAGCCGTGGCGCGTGAAGTGGCGCAGCTGCTGCGCGATGAGTGGGGATCGTTACTGCTGTTTTTGCCCGGCGTGGCGGAGATCGAACGGGTCAGACGCGAGCTGGAATCACGCATTAGCGATGACGTCGATCTGACGCCGCTGTATGGCGCACTGCCGCTGGCGGCGCAGCGTCGGGCGATCCTTCCTGCGGCGCAAGGACGCCGGAAAGTGGTGCTCGCCACCAATATTGCCGAGACCAGCCTGACGATAGAAGGGATCCGGCTGGTGGTCGACAGTGCGCTGGAACGCAGCGCGCTGTTTGATGCCCGCAGCGGCGTGACCCGTCTGCAGACCCAGCGCAACAGCCAGGCCTCCATGACCCAGCGCGCCGGACGTGCCGGGCGTTTAATGCCGGGCATCTGTCTGCATCTGCTGCCACAGGAGCAGGCGTCTCGCGCGGCGGCACAGAGCGAGGCGGAGATCCTGCACAGTGATTTGTCATCGCTGTGGCTCGATTTGCTGCAGTGGGGCTGTACCCAGCCGCAACAGCTACAGTGGCTAGATCTGCCTCCGGCCAGACATCTGGCGGCGGCACAGCAGCAGTTAACCCGCCTTGGCGCGCTGGACAGTCATGGACTGCTCAACACGCTGGGACGGCGGATGGCAGCGCTGGGCTGCGATCCCCGGCTGGCGGCCATGCTGTGCGCCGCCGGTCAGGATGCCGATGCGGTCGCTACTGCCGCGCTGCTGGTGGCGATTCTGGAAGATCCCCCGCGCAGCGGCAGCGCCGATCTGCGCGATGCGCTGCACCGGCCGCAACCGCAGTGGCTGCGTCGGGCGCAGCAGTGGCAGCGACGGCTTAAGGTCAGCGGCGGCCGGGTGGACGACGACCGTTTTGCCGCCTTACTGGCGGTGGGCTTCGGTGATCGGCTGGCGCGCCGGCGTGACGAGAGCGGCCGCTATCAGCTGGCCAACGGCCTGGGTGCCATGCTGGATCAGCAGGATGGTCTGACGCGCAATGCGTGGCTGATCGCTCCGGCGTTGTTACAGGGCAGCACCACGCCGGATGCGCGGATGTTGCTGGCGTTGCCGGTCGACATTGAGGCGCTGTGTCAGCAGCAGCCTGCGCTGATTGAGCGGCGGACTGAAGTCGAATGGGATGAGGAGAAGGGCACCCTGCGCACCCTGCGACGTGAGCAGATTGGCGCGCTGGTGCTGAAAACCCAGCCGCTGGCCCGTCCGGAACCGGCGGTGCTGCAGGCGGCTATTCTGCGCTGGGTGGCGGAAAAGGGGCTGTCGGTGTTGGGCTGGACGCCTCAGGCGGAGCAGCTGCGCCTGCGCATCCAGTGTGCCGCACAATGGTTGCCGGAAGAGCCGTGGCCAGCGGTCGATGACGCCGCGCTGCTCGACAGCCTGCCACAATGGTTGCTGCCGCAGATGTCCGCCGTCCGCGATCTGAAAACGCTGCAATCGGTGGACCTCGTCAACGCGCTATTACATTTACTCACATGGTCACAACGCCAGCGGCTGGATAGTGCGCTGCCAACTCATTACACTGTGCCGACCGGAAGCCGGCTGCCAATCCGCTACCATGCGGACAAGCCCCCGGCACTGGCGGTGCGGATTCAGGAGATGTTTGGCGAAGCCACTAATCCCGCCGTCGCTGAAGGCCGGGTGCCGCTGGTGCTGGAGCTGTTATCGCCGGCGCAGCGCCCGTTACAGATTACCCGCGACCTGGCGGCATTCTGGCGCGGTGCATATCCGGAGGTCCGTAAAGAGATGAAAGGGCGCTATCCTAAACATCCCTGGCCAGACGATCCGGCCACCGCCTTGCCGACAAGGCGCACCAAAAAAATGTCCCCGCAAGGTTGAGGCCGCTGGATCGAATTCAGAGGGTTCTGCCATGCGGAACACCAGAAAGCAGTTAGAGTAGCGGCGCAGCCGTAAGCTATGCCTGGAGAATAAAAGCAATGTCTGGGAACGATCGCGAACCTATTGGGCGCAAAGGTAAACCGTTGCCGCCGCGCAGCAGTGCGCGCCGGGGACGCCGCAGGGATATCGAACAGGATATCGATCAGGATGATTTTAATGATGACGAGGAGGAAGCGCCGGTGCCACGTAAAGGTAAAGGTGGAAAACCGCCGCGCGGCAAACGCCGTTGGCTGGGATGGTTAATCAAGCTGTTCCTGGTGTTTGTTGTGGTGATGGCCGCATGGGGCGTCTACCTCGACTCGGAAATTCGCAGCCGGATTGACGGAAAAGTGTGGCAACTGCCCGCTACCGTCTATGGCCGTATGGTCAGCCTGGAACCGGGCATGGCCTACAACAAAAGTGAAATGGTGGCGCTGCTCGAGGGCACCCAGTACCGCGAGGTGTCACGTATCACCCGCCCTGGCGAGTTTTCGGTTAAAGGCAATACCATTGATTTGTTGCGTCGTCCGTTCGATTTCCCCGACAGTAAAGAGGGGCAGATCCACGCGCGCATGAGTTTCAGTAAGGATGAGCTGAGCGAGATTAAAAACCTCGAAACCGGCCGTGATTTTGGCTTTTTCCGCCTCGATCCGCGGTTGATTACCATGCTGCAGTCGCCAAATGGCGAACAGCGTCTGTTTGTACCGCGCGCCGGCTTCCCGGATCTGCTGGTCGATACGCTGATTGCCACCGAGGATCGCCACTTCTACGAACATGACGGCATCAGCCCCTATTCGATTGGTCGCGCTTTCCTCGCCAACATCACCGCCGGTAAAGCGGTGCAGGGCGGCAGTACCCTGACCCAGCAGCTGGTAAAAAACCTGTTCCTCACCAACGAGCGTTCGCTGTGGCGTAAAGCGCGTGAAGCCTATATGGCAGTGATCATGGATGCGCGCTACAGCAAAGATCGCATTCTGGAACTCTATCTGAACGAAGTTTATCTCGGTCAGGCCGGCAGCGATCAGATCCGCGGTTTCCCGCTGGCCAGCCTCTACTACTTTGGTCGCCCGGTTGATGAGCTGAGCCTCGATCAGCAGGCGATGCTGGTCGGCATGGTGAAAGGAGCCTCGCTCTATAACCCATGGCGTAACCCGAAACTGGCGCTGGAACGCCGCAACCTGGTGCTGCGCCTGTTGCAGCAGCAGAAAGTGATCGACCAGGAGCTGTATGACATGCTGTCGGCGCGTCCGCTGGGCGTACAGCCTAAAGGCGGAGTCATTACGCCGCAGCCAGCCTTTATGCAGATGGTGCGTAATGAGCTGCAGGCGAAGCTCGGTGACAAGGTGAAAGATCTCTCCGGCGTGAAGATTTTCACCACCCTCGATCCGGTCTCGCAGGATGCGGCAGAAAAAGCGGTAATCGACGGCATTCCGACGCTGAAAAAACAGCGTGGCCTGAAGGATCTGGAAACCGCGATGGTAGTCGTTGACCGCTTCAGCGGCGAAGTGCGCGCCATGGTCGGCGGTGCCGATCCGCAGTATGCCGGTTATAACCGTGCGCTGCAGGCGCGTCGTTCTATCGGTTCGCTGGCAAAACCGGCCACCTATCTGACCGCGCTGAGCCAGCCGAACAGCTATCGTCTTAACAGCTGGATTGCCGATGAGCCCATCGCGCTGAAACAGCCGAATGGCAGCGTCTGGAAACCGATGAACGACGATCGTCGCTTCAGCGGGAAAGTGATGCTGGTGGATGCGCTGACCAACTCGATGAACGTGCCTACGGTTAACCTGGGGATGACGCTGGGTCTGGATGCGGTTGTCGATACCTGGAACAAGCTGGGCGTGCCGAAAGAGCAGCTGCACCCGGTGCCAGCGATGCTGCTGGGGGCGTTAAACCTGACGCCGGTTGAAGTGGCGCAGGCGTTCCAGTCGATCGCCAGCGGTGGCAACCGCGCCTCGCTGTCGGCGGTGCGCTCGGTGATTGCTGAAGATGGCAGCGTGCTGTATCAGAGCTATCCGCAGGCGCAGCGCGTTGAGCCGGCTCAGGCCGCTTACCTGACGCTCTACACCATGCAGCAGGTGGCCGATCACGGTACCGCACGTGCGCTGGGCGCGCGATTCCCGAATGCACATCTGGCGGGGAAAACCGGTACCACCAACGATCTGGTCGACAGCTGGTTTGCCGGTATCGATGGCAAAGAAGTGGCGATCACCTGGGTTGGACGGGATAACAACCAGCCGACCAAACTGTACGGCGCCAGCGGGGCGATGCAGCTCTATCGTCGTTACCTCGACAACCAGGCGCCTATGCCGTTGCAGCTGACGCCACCGGAAGATGTGTCGCTGATGAATATCGACTCGGCCGGTAACTTTGTCTGCGGCACCGGCAGCAGCACCTGGCGTTCGCTGCCAGTGTGGGCGCTGGACCCGAATGCGCTGTGTCAGCAACAGCAACAACAGGTTCAGCAGCAGCAACAGCTGTTTGATCAACAGCAACAGCAGCAACAGCAGCAGCAACCTTCCCAGCAACCGCAGGAGCAGAAAGAGAGCGACGGCGTAGCGGGATGGATAAAAGATATGTTTGGTAAATAATTTTACAGACTGGTTAAAAAGGGCGCTTCGGCGCCCTTTTTTTGTGCCTGATCAATACCGGTTAATCGCGCTGCAAACGGCGTCACGCCTGGGATTTATCCTTGCAGTCGCGACATCGTTTCGCATATTATTCGACCGTTATAATAATCATTATCGTTTCGATTCGCCTGCACATCCTTCATAGCTAAGAGACACCTTTATGAATGCGCGAACGACTTCAGTTTGTTGTACTAAGAAACACTTTTACCGCCAGCCTTTGGCAATAATGATTGCGCTGGCGCTGACCAGCCTGAGCAGCAACCTGTTCGCGGAAGAGACCCTGGTGGTGTCAGCAGACGGCGGCGCTGGCGTGGCGGGCGAAAGCGCATGGGGACCTGCGCCGACCATTGCGGCGAAACAGAGTGCCACCGGCACCAAAACCGATACGCCGATTGAAAAAAATCCGCAGTCGGTTTCCGTAGTGACGCGTGAAGAGATGGAGATGCGTAACGTCACCAGCGTCAAAGGGGCGTTTAACTATACGCCTGGCGTGCTGACCGGGAACCGCGGCAGCTCTGACGTGATTGATGCGCTGTCGATTCGCGGCTTTAGCGAAACCAATACCAACCAGTATCTGGATGGCCTGAAACTGCAGGGCGATAACTACTCTGAGTTCGCTATCGATCCTTACTTCCTGGAGCGCGCGGAGCTGCTGCGCGGGCCGGTCTCGGTGCTATACGGCAAGAGCAACCCTGGCGGGGTCGTCGCGCTGGTCAGCAAGCGGCCGGTGCAGGAAACGCTGCGTGAAGTTCAGTTTCAGATGGGTAACGATAACCTGTTCTCGACCGGCTTTGACTTTGGTGGCGCGCTGGATGATGACGGCGTCTACAGCTACCGTCTGACCGGCCAGGCGCGCAGTCAGGATGCGCAGCAGGCGATGAACAAAGAGAAGCGTTACACCCTCGCCCCGGCATTCAGCTGGCGTCCGGATGATCGCACCCGCGTTGATCTGCTGACCTATTTCCAGAACGAGCCTGAAACCGGCTATTACGGCTGGCTGCCGCGTCAGGGCACGGTAGTGCCGATTACCCGTGCCGACGGCAGCGAGTACAAGCTGCCGACCAATTTTGATGAAGGCGAACAGAGCAATAAGATTTCGCGTAACACCAAAATGGTCGGCTATAACGCCGAGCACAGCTTTAACGATACCTGGACGGTGCGCCAGAACCTGCGCTATGCCGACCTGCGTACCGATTACCGCAGTATTTATGGCAACGGTTTCCTGCCGGAAACCCAGCAAATCACGCGCGGTTCGGCGGTCTCTGAAGAGAAGCTCAATCAGTTTGCGGTCGATACCCAGGCGCAGGCGAAATTCGCCACCGGCCAGCTCGATCATACGCTGTTGCTGGGGGTGGACTTCCAGCGGACCCGTAACGATATTGATGCCCAGTTTGGTATGGCTTCCAGTCTGAATGCGGTCAATCCGCAATATGGCAACGACAGCGTGACCCCCTATGACCAGCCTTATCAACATCTGGATAAGCAGCGTCAGACCGGTTTATATCTGCAGGATCAGATGGAGTGGGATCGCTGGGTACTGACCCTTGGCGGCCGCTATGATTACGCCATGAACTCCGTCTACGATCGGGTGACGAAGAGTGTCGATCGGCAAAACGATCAGGCCTTCACCTGGCGCGGCGGCCTGAATTATGTGTTTGATAACGGCATCGCGCCTTACTTCAGCTACAGCGAAGCCTTTATTCCTAATGCCGGTTCAACGTTAAACGGCGAAGCCTTTGACCCGTCGCGGGCTAAGCAGTATGAAGCTGGCGTGAAATACGTACCGAAAGATCGTCCGGTCGTGCTCACCGCCGCGGTTTATCAGCTGACCAAAACCAAAAACCTGACCGCCGATCCTGACAACGTTCTCTTTAGCGTACAGGGTGGTGAAATCCGGTCGCGCGGTGTCGAACTGGAAGCCAAAGCGGCGCTCAACGCTAACGTCAACCTGACCGCGTCATACACCTACACTGATGCGGAATATACCGAAGACACGTTGCTGAAAGGCAAAACGCCGGTACAGGTACCGAAGCATATGGCCTCCTTGTGGAGTGATTACACCTTCCACGAAACCGCCCTGTCAGGGGTGACAATCGGCGCCGGAGTTCGTTACGTGGGGGAAAGCCAGGGGCTGTATGCTGAGACCCCAGCTAATAGCGCTGCTGGACTCTCGAACCAGAACTTTAAGGTTGCCGGTTACACCACGGTCGACGCCGCGCTGAAATATGATCTCGCTCGCTTCGGTTTGCCCGGTTCGTCAGTCGGCGTCAACGTCAACAACCTGTTTGACCGCGAGTATGTTGCCAGCTGCTATCGTGACTACGCCTGTTACTGGGGCGCGGAACGCCAGATTGTCGGCACCGCCACCTTCAGATTTTGATTTAGCCGGGCGCTGCGGCGCCCGTTCACAGGGATTACCATGTCGTATCCGCACGCAGAAGACGTGACCTTTGCCCTGGATAACGCCAGCTTCCAGGTGCCGGGCCGTACCCTCCTTCAACCGCTGTCGCTGACCTTTCCGCCAGGCAAGGTCACCGCGCTGATCGGCCATAACGGCTCAGGCAAATCGACGCTGCTGAAAATGCTGGGTCGGCATCATCGCGCCAGCGCCGGACAGGTGCTGCTCAACCAGCAGCCGGTTGATCGCTGGAACAGCAAGGCCTTTGCCCGTCAGGTCGCCTATCTGCCGCAACAGTTGCCCGCCGCGGAAGGGATGACGGTTCGCGAGCTGGTG
Source organism: Pantoea sp. AN62 (assembly GCF_050432985.1). Classification (NCBI taxonomy): domain Bacteria; kingdom Pseudomonadati; phylum Pseudomonadota; class Gammaproteobacteria; order Enterobacterales; family Erwiniaceae; genus Pantoea; species Pantoea sp. AN62. The sequence continues at coordinate 232,704 of NZ_JBNPYB010000005.1, forward strand.
GCGATTGGTCGTTACCCGTGGCACGGTGCGCTGGGGCGCTTTGGTCAGGAAGATCGCGATCGGGTGGATGACGCCATCGCACGGGTCGGACTGAAGGCGTTTGCCGGGCGTCTGGTCGACAGCCTGTCGGGCGGCGAGCGTCAGCGCGCCTGGCTGGCGATGATGGTGGCGCAGAATAGCCGCTGTCTGTTGCTGGATGAGCCGACTTCCGCGCTGGATATCGCCCATCAGGTTGAGGTGCTGGCGCTGATTCAGACGCTAAGCCGTGAGCGTGGGCTGACCGTCATCGCGGTGCTGCACGATATCAACATGGCGGCGCGCTACTGCGATCATCTGGTGGCGCTGCGTCAGGGTGCACTGATCGCCGAAGGCGGGCCAGAGACGATGATGCAGGCTGAGGTGCTCGGGACGATATATGGCATCCCGATGGGCATTTTACCGCACCCGCAGGGCGGTGCCCCGGTCAGTTTTGTCTACTAAGGATGGCTTCATGCCCGATCTGTTACGCCGTCGGCTGATGCTGGCACTGGCGGCTGCCCCGTTGCTCCGCAGCCTGCCGCTGCAGGCCGCCACGCCCGACCTGTCGCGCATTATTGCCCTGGAGTGGTTACCCACCGAACTGCTGCTGGCGCTTGGCGTTACGCCCTATGGGGTCGCGGATCTCCACAATTACAACATCTGGGTCGGTGAGCCGTCACTGCCCGCCGGTGTGGTTGACGTCGGCCTGCGCACCGAACCGAACCTTGAGCTGATGGCGCAGATGCAGCCTTCGCTGATCCTCTGCTCCAATGGCTACGGCCCTTCAAAAGAGAAACTGATGCGCATCGCGCCGATTATGGGGTTCGACCTCAACAGCGGTGATGGTAAACCGTTCAGCACCGCGCGCGCCTCGTTACGTCAGCTGGCTGCGCAGCTGGGGCTGAGCCGCAGGGCAGAGCAGCACCTGCGCGCGGTCGACAGCGAGCTGGCCGCAGCGCGTCAGCGTCTGGCACCTTACGCCGGGCGGACGCTGCTGCTGATGTCGCTGCTCGACAGCCGTCATGCTATCACCTTCGGTAAAAACAGCCTGTTTCTTGAAATCATGACCCTGCTGGGCCTGAAGAATGGCTGGCAGGGCGAAACTAACTTCTGGGGCAGTGCGGTGGTTGGGATCGAACAACTGGCCCCGCTGGGCGATGTGGATGTCATCTGCTTTGATCATGATAACGAGGCAGATATGCAGCAGCTGATGCGCAGCCCGCTGTGGCAGTCGCTGCCGTTTGTGCGTGCCGGACGCTTTCAGCGCGTACCGGCGGTCTGGTATTACGGTGCGACGCTGTCGGCACTGCACTTTGTTCGCGTGCTGGAACGCGCGCTGGAGACGCACTGATGCGCCATGCTCTGTTCCCTGCGGCGCTGCTCAGCCTGCTGTTTCTGCTGGCGCTTGGCCTGACGCTGGTTAACCTGCAGCAGGCGTTACCGCTGGCGCAGTGGTCACAGGCGCTGTGGTCGCCTGCCACCGATAACGTATCGCAGATGGTATTTCACTACAGCCTGCTGCCAAGGCTGGTGCTGGCACTGCAGGTGGGTGCCGGGCTGGGATTAGCCGGCTTGCTGTTTCAGCAGGTGCTGCGTAATCCGCTGGCCGAACCGACCACGCTGGGCGTCTCCTCTGGCGCACAGCTCGGCATCACCGTGGCGACCTTGTGGCAGTTGCCCGGCGGCGCGGTGACCCAGCAGTTTGCTGCCCTGATCGGGGCGGTGGTGGTTGGCGTGCTGGTGTTTGGCGTGGCGTGGCGCAAACGTCTGTCGCCGGTCACCCTGATTCTGGCTGGCCTGGTGCTGAGTCTCTACAGCGGCGCGGTGAACCAGATTTTCGCCATCTTCAATCACGACCAGTTGCAGAACATGTTCCTGTGGAGCACCGGTGCGCTGAATCAGATGAGCTGGGAAAACGTGCTGCAACTCTGGCCGCGTCTGCTGCTGGCGCTGTTACTGACGCTGGCACTGCTGCGTCCGCTGACGCTGATGGGGCTGGATGATGGCGTGGCAAAAAATCTGGGACTGGCGCTGTCGCTGGCGCGAATTGGCGGCCTGACCCTGGCGATCCTGCTCAGCGCACAGCTGGTTAATGCCGCCGGTATTATCGGCTTTATCGGGCTGTTTGCGCCGCTGCTGGCGAAGCTGCTGGGTGGCCGGCGGTTACTCAGCCGCATGCTGCTGGCACCGCTGATCGGCGCGCTACTGCTGTGGCTGGCGGATGGGTGCGTGCAGTGGCTAAGCGTTCACTGGCGCGAGATTCCGACCGGTACCGCCACCGCGCTGCTGGGGGTGCCAATTCTGCTGTGGCTGCTGCCGCGGCTGCGTACCGGTTCGGTGCCACCGGCGCTGGATCAGGGGGATAACGTTCCGGCCGAGCGCCAGCATCTGCTGCGCTGGGTGCTGACTGGCCTGCTGGCGCTGGCGCTGCTGGCGTGGGGCGGCCTGGCGTTTGGCCGCAATGCCCAGGGCTGGATCTGGTCTGCGGGCGATATGCTCCATCAGCTGCTGCCGTGGCGCGCGCCGCGGGTACTGGCCGCGCTGGTGACCGGCCTGATGCTGGGCGTAGCGGGCAGCCTGATCCAGCGGCTGACCGGCAATCCGATGGCCAGCCCGGAAGTGCTTGGCATCAGTTCCGGTGCCGCCTGTGGTGTGGTGGTGATGATGTTCCTGGTGCCCGGCGATGCGCTGATGTGGCTGCTGCCAGCCGGCGCAATCGGCGCGGCGCTGACCCTGATGGTGATTATGCTGGTGGCCAGCCGTGGCGGTTTTTCACCGGAGCGGATGCTGCTGGCGGGGATGGCGCTGAACAGCGCGTTTGTCACGCTGCTGATGCTGCTGCTGGCCAGTGGCGATCCGCGCATGGGCGGCCTGCTGAGCTGGATCTCCGGCTCAACCTACAATATCAGTGCCAGCCAGGCGATACAGAGCGCTGGCTGCGCGCTGCTGCTGGTGGCGCTGGCTCCGCTGGCCAGCCGCTGGCTGACGCTGCTGCCGCTCGGCAGTGCCACGGCACGCTCAGCTGGCATGGCGTTAACCCCGGCCCGCCTCAGCCTGCTGCTGTTGGCAGCCGCGCTGACGGCCAGCGCCACGCTGACCATCGGCCCGCTGAGTTTTGTCGGATTGATGGCACCACATATGGCACGGATGCTGGGCTTCCGTCGGGCATTACCGCAGTTGCTGCTGTCAGGCTTGCTTGGGGCGGGACTGATGGTGCTGGCGGACTGGTGCGGGCGGATGCTGGCGTTTCCGGATCAGATTCCGGCCGGGCTGATGGCGACCTTTCTCGGCGCGCCTTACTTCATCTGGCTGCTGCGACGTTCAGGCTAAAAAAGACCGGCCTCAGCCGGTCTTATACCCATTTTACAGCTTCGCGAAGCAACGACGTGCGGCGTCGATGGTGCGCTGAATATCTTCCTCGCTGTGGGCCAGCGACATAAAGCCAGCCTCAAAGGCCGACGGAGCAAAGTAGACGCCTTCTTCCAGCATCAGGTGGAAGAAAGTTTTGAAACGCTCAACATCACAGCGGGTCACGTCGGCGTAACAGGTCACGCTGTCAGCATCGGTGAAGAACAGGCCAAACATCCCGCCAACGTGGTTGACCACCAGCGGAATATTTTGCTGCTGCGCCGCATCACGCAGGCCAGTCGCCAGTTTGCGGGTCAGGGCATCCAGCGTCTGATGGGTGCCGGGCTGCGCTATCTGGGTCAGACAGGCATAACCGGCTGCCATGGCGATCGGGTTGCCCGACAGCGTGCCAGCCTGATAGACCGGACCGGTCGGAGCCAGCGCCGCCATCACCTCACGACGACCGCCAAACGCGCCAACCGGCATACCGCCACCGATGATCTTACCGAGGCAGGTCAGGTCAGGACGGACGTTGTAATACTCCTGCGCACCGCCCAGCGCCACGCGGAAGCCGGTCATCACTTCATCAATGATCAACAGCGCGCCAAACTCATCACACAGCGCCCGCAGGCCCGGCAGGAAGTCTGGCTGCGGCGGAATGCAGTTCATGTTGCCGGCCACCGGCTCAACGATGATCGCGGCGATAGCCTCCGGGTATTGTTCAAAGGCGGCGCGGACCGAATCGAGATCGTTGTAGGTGCAGGTCAGGGTATGCTTAGCGAAATCGGCCGGGACGCCTGGCGAATTGGGCTGGCCGAGGGTTAATGCGCCCGAACCCGCTTTGACCAGCAGATGATCGGCGTGACCGTGGTAGCAGCCTTCAAATTTGATAATTTTATCGCGGCCGGTAAAGCCACGCGCCAGACGAATGGCGCTCATGGTGGCTTCGGTACCGGAGTTGACCATGCGCACCATCTCCATGCTCGGCACCAGTTCGCACACCAGTTGCGCCATGGTGACTTCCATCTCCGTTGGTGCGCCAAAGCTCAGACCGCGCTCAGCGGCCTCAATCACCGCGTTGCGAATCCCGGCGTTATTGTGCCCCAGCACCATCGGGCCCCATGATCCGACATAATCAATGTAGGCTTTGCCATCGGCGTCATACAGGTAGGCACCGTTGGCGTGTTCGATAAACAGCGGAACGCCGCCCACACCGGTAAATGCGCGTACCGGCGAGTTTACGCCACCCGGAATCAGGCGTTGTGCCTCGGCAAACAGTTGTTCGGACTTACTCATTTTCGGCTCCAGCGGTTCATAAAAATATCGCGCCATTCTACGGAAGAGGCGCAGCAGACGAAAGCCGGTTTCACCAGCCGCTATACTTAACCTTAGTGAAAGCGGCACAGAGTGCGAAGGGCAGAGCTTGATTGCGCTGAGGTGCTGGCAGATAATAGCGGTATTAAGGTCGTTTTCTGACCTGGACGTTTAGCGGAGTAAAACATGAGTGATGATGTAGCAGCACTGCCGTTGCAGTTTACCGACGCAGCAGCCACCAAGGTGAAGAACCTGATTGCCGACGAAGAGAACCCGGCGCTGAAATTACGCGTTTATATCACCGGCGGGGGTTGCAGCGGCTTCCAGTACGGTTTTACTTTTGATGACCAGATGAATGACGGCGATATGACCATTGAGAAGCAGGGCGTCTCGCTGGTGGTCGATCCGATGAGCCTGCAGTATCTGGTGGGCGGCTCGGTGGACTACACCGAAGGGCTGGAAGGATCGCGTTTTATCGTCACTAACCCGAACGCGAAAACCACCTGCGGCTGTGGTTCTTCTTTCAGTATCTGATGACGCAGGCCGTCTTCCTGACGGCCTCGTTTACCACTCTATCGTTACCAGCTGATGGTTCCGTCTCTGATTCCCCTCTGATTGAATGACACTGCGTGTCACCCGCGGTTGCGCGCTTGCCTGTCTGCCGCAATCGATCTGCGGCACAGCCTGCGCATCAGGACTGTGAATTTCACAGCGTGAAAAGATGACAAGCCTGACGCCAATAGAGCCGGTGACCGATCCCGCCAGCGTGTACGCCGGGATCAGCAGCCCCATCGCCAGTAGCAGTGCTCTGGTCATGTAAAGTTCCTGGTGTTGTTCAAAAAGCGCTAAGCGCTAAAAAGGACGGCGAGCATACGTGGCGCGCGCGTCTCATATCTTGATTAACGGCAAAAAAGGCTGTTTCTTTAATCGATTAGTTGGATTTTTGTGCGGGATGCAGCGCAGCGCACAGCTGTTTTGCCGCCAGTAACAGGCGCGGGCCGGGACGGCTGAGCCAGTCATCATTAATCGCAATCACCGGCACGCTGAGCTGCGGTTGCCAGTAGGTCCGGACGTTGTCAGCCTGGTGGTCACTGCCGCCGATCACAATCGCCTGCGGATGCCGCATCAGTACCTGTTCACGGCTGACCTGCGGCCAGCTGACCCGGCTGTCGGCAAAGATATTCCTGCCGCCACACAGTTCAATGATCTCATTCTGTAAGGTCGATTTTGCGGCGGTAAACAGCGGCTGCTGACCAAACTGTAAAAACAGCGGCACCACCGGCAGGTGAGCGTAGCGCTGGCGCAGGGCGGCCTGCTGCTGACGCAACTGCTGCGCGGCCTTAACTGCCTGTTCAGGATGCGGACTCCACGGCGCCAGTTTTTCCAGTGTGGCAATCATCTGATCCAGCGTGACCGGATCGATCCATTCGATTTTCAACCCGAGCTGCTGCAGCTGGTCGATCTGTCGCTGCGGATTGCCGCCACGCCAGGCTAATACCAGATCCGGCTTCAGTTGCAGAATACGCTCGAGGTTAATCCCCTGCCAGTTGGCTACCTGCTCAATCGGTTTCGCCTGCGGCGGATAGTCGGACCAGGCGCTGACCGCAATCGGCGTAATGCCGGCGGCGAAGGCGAGTTCAGTCAGATGGGGCGCGAGGGTGATAACGCGCGGAGGGGAAGCCAGCAGGCTGCCGCTGATCAGCAGCAGCCAGCAGAACAGCAGAGTTTTAGCCACGCGCCAGACGCGCCAGCAGGTTCTCCACCATCAGCGACGACTGCTTAGCCGCGACGCTGAGGAACTCATCAAAGCTCAGATGCGAGGCCTGATCAGCGACGTCAGAAATGGCACGAACCACCACAAAAGGCACCTGGAACTGGTGGCAGACGTGACCGATAGCTGCGGCCTCCATTTCCACGGCAATAGCCTGTGGAAACTGCTGACGAATGCGCGCCAGCGGCTCGGCGCCGTTGATAAAGGCGTCTCCGCTCACCACCAGACCACGCACCGCATTCAGATCGAGCTGCTTAATGCAGGCTTCGGCTGCTGCAATCAAACCCCTGTCGGCAACAAAGGCTGCCGGGCAGCCTGCCATCTGACCCGGCTCATAGCCAAAAGCCGTGACGTCGGCATCGTGATAGCGCACTTCTTCTGATACCACGATATCGCCCACGCTCAGCGAAGCCGCTAAGCCGCCAGCCGAACCGGTGTTGATCACCACGTCTGGCTTACACAGTTGCAGCAGCAGGGTGGTACCCAGCGCGGCGGAGGTTTTGCCAATGCCCGATTTCAACAGCGCAACTTCAACGCCATTCAGGGTGCCGGTATAAATTTCACAGCCAGCCAGCGATAAAGTTTGACGGTTTTCGATTTTGTCGCGCAGCAGGGTAACTTCCTGCTCCATCGCACCAATAATGCCTGCTTTCATAGTGAGTCCCGCTAATGTAAAAAGTCATAATTTAAGGCATAGTCTACCATGGCTAACAGGGGATTAATTCACCAAAAAATAAGGGGTAATGAATGTCAGCGATCAATTTCAGGAAGAAGATCAGCTTCTCGCGCCCTTATACCAGTCGAAAAGATCCGGAGGGGGAATATTACATTACCCGCCACTTCGAGAGCGATCGTGGACGGATTATTAACTCCGCAGCGATTCGCCGTTTGCAGCAAAAAACCCAGGTGTTTCCGCTGGAGCGCAATGCCGCGGTGCGTTCAAGGCTGACGCATTCGCTGGAGGTGCAGCAGACCGGACGCTATATCACCAAGGAGATCCTGCAGACCCTGAAAATGCAGGGCGGACTGGCGCAATATGGACTGGACGAGCTGGAAGGCGCGTTTGAGAGCCTTATTGAGATGGCCTGTCTGATGCACGACGTGGGGAATCCCCCGTTCGGGCATTTTGGTGAGGCGGCGATCAACGACTGGTTTGAAGATAATCTGCCGGCTGAACTGGTTGATCCGCTGGTGGCGGGGGTAGAAGGCGAGACGCAACGCCGCGCCTTCGATCAGCTAAACGCGATGATTCGACAGGATTTGTGCCACTTTGAAGGCAATGCGCAGGCGATTCGTATGGTTCATACGCTGCTGCAACTTAACCTCAGCTACTCGCAGGTTGCCTGCATTCTTAAATATACCGCGCCCGCCTGGTGGCAGGGCGAGAAGCCCGCCGAATTCAGCGTGTTAATGAAAAAGCCGGGCTTTTATCTCTCCGAGCAGGACTATATTAGCGACCTGCGCGCCGCGACCAATATGGCAGAGCACCATCGCTTTCCGCTGACCTATATAATGGAAGCCGCCGATGATATCTCCTATTGCATTGCCGATTTGGACGACGCTGTAGAAAAAGATATATTTAATGTTGAGAGTTTGTATGAGTTTCTCAATAAAGCCTGGGGGCCGGTGAAAAATAATGACGCTTTCAGCCGTACCATCGGCGAAGCCTGGCGTGAGGCCTGCAGTAAAAAGCGCCGCAGCCGTAGCGATCAATTCTTTATGTCATTACGCGTAAATGTTCAGAGCGTGCTGGTGACCTATGCAGTGAAGCGTTTTGTTGATAATCTGCCCGCCATATTTGACGGTAATTTCAATCATGCCTTGCTGGAAGATGATGGCGAAGAGGGCCGTTTGTTGCAGTTGTTCAAAACGGTGGCGCGCCAGCAGGTATTTAATCATTCCGAAGTCGAGCAGCTGGAATTACAGGGATATCGGGTTATTAAGGGATTACTGGAAATTTATCAGCCGCTGATGCTGCTCAATTATGAATCGTTTACCACGCTGATAAATGAAGACTTTCTGCGGCACCATCCGATTGAGACCCGGCTTTTTCATAAACTTTCCGGCAAGCATCGTAAAGCTTATCTGCATAAAATGCGCACCCTGGTGGTGGAACATAAATATGAGCGCCTGCTGTGGGAGCGATATTATCGTTTTCGTCTGATTCAGGATTATATTAGCGGAATGACCGATCTCTATGCCTGGGATGAGTACCGGCGGCTGATGGCTGTCGAATAATCACCAATTGTAAAGAGCGCGAATAAATTTTTACCTTTGCTTGAAACTTTAAAAGGAACTTCGCGCTAAAACATTTATCTCAACACCGACCACAGCAATGGTCTGAACAGTTATCCTCAAGAGAAACCAAAAATGAAAAAAAAGAGTTTAATGTTAAGTGCGCTGGCCCTGAGCCTGAGTATGGCCCTGGCGCCCGTCACGGTTTCCGCTGCGCAAACCGCCTCTTCTGATAGTCAGCAACTGCCGAGCCTGGCACCGATGCTGGAGAAGGTGATGCCGTCAGTGGTCAGTATCAGCGTTGAAGGCACCACCACGGTGAAAACGCCGCGTATGCCGCAGCAGTTCCAGCAATTCTTTGGTGATAACTCGCCTTTCTGTCAGGATGGCTCGCCGTTCCAGAGTTCACCGATGTGCCAGAGCGGCGACGGCTCTGCTGGCGGCGCGCCGGCACCAAATACCCAGCAGGAAAAATTCCGTGCGCTGGGATCGGGCGTGGTGATCAATGCTGAAAAAGGCTATGTGGTGACCAACAACCACGTAGTGAATAACGCCACTAAAATTCAGGTCCAGCTGAGCGATGGCCGCCGCTATGACGCCAAAGTGATCGGTAAAGATCCCAGCTCCGACATTGCGTTGATCCAGCTGCAGGACGCTAAAAACCTCACGGCGGTGAAACTGGCCGACTCTGACAATCTGCGGGTCGGTGACTACACCGTGGCGATCGGTAACCCGTATGGCCTGGGTGAAACAGTCACTTCAGGTATCGTCTCCGCGCTGGGTCGTAGCGGCCTGAATGTGGAAAACTACGAGAACTTTATCCAGACGGACGCGGCGATTAACCGCGGTAACTCCGGTGGCGCGCTGGTTAACCTTAACGGTGAACTGATCGGCATCAACACCGCGATTCTGGCACCGGATGGCGGCAACATCGGTATCGGCTTTGCTATCCCGAGCAACATGGTGAAAAACCTGACGGCGCAGATGGTGGAGTTTGGTCAGGTTAAACGCGGTGAACTGGGTGTGATGGGCACCGAGCTTAACTCTGAGCTGGCGAAAGCGATGAAGGTCGATGCACAGCGCGGAGCCTTTGTCAGCCAGGTACTGCCAGGTTCGGCGGCGGCGAAAGCCGGTATCAAAGCGGGCGATGTGGTGGTGTCGATGAACGGCAAACCGCTGACCAGCTTTGCTGCGCTGCGTGCTGAAGTCGGTTCATTGCCGATTGGCACCACCCTGAAACTGGGTCTGCTGCGTGATGGCAAACCGCTGGATGTGTCGGTTCAGCTGCAGCAGAGCAGCCAGGCGAAAGTCCAGTCGGCCACCATCTACACCGGCATTGAAGGGGCCGATCTCAGCAATAGCGACGCTGGCGATAAAGGGGTTCGCGTGGATAACGTCAAAGCGGGCAGCGCTGCCGCTCGTATCGGCCTGAAAAAAGGCGACGTGATTCAGGGCGTGAACCAGCAGCCGGTGACCAACCTGGGCGAACTGCGTAAAATCCTTGATTCCAAACCGTCGGTGCTGGCGCTGAACGTCAAGCGCGGCGACAGCAGCATCTACCTGCTGATGCAGTAAGCGGCAAGGCATTGCTATCAGGCGGACTTCGGTCCGCCTTTTTTATTGCCTCAATTCGTGCCGGTCAGAGTGTGATGCTGACCGCAAATTCACTAAATGCCCACCTGGCTCTGTGCAGTTGCACAATGTTCTGGCCGCCTTGCATGCGTATTCTATCTCTCCCCCTCTTTTTCAGGAGTAATGGATGGCTACCTATCATCTTGATGCCCGGCTGGCGCAGGATATCGTGGCGCGCACCATGAAAATTATTGACAGCAATGTCAACGTGATGGATGCGCGCGGCCGGATTATTGGCAGCGGCGATCGCGAGCGCATTGGGGAATTGCACGAAGGCGCGCTGCTGGTGCTCTCTCAGGGGCGGGTAGTGGACATTGATGAAGCGGTGGCGAAACATCTGCACGGGGTGCGGCCCGGCATTAATCTGCCGCTGCGGATAGACGGCGATATTGTCGGGGTCATCGGCCTGACCGGTGAGCCGCTGGCGCTGCGGCATTATGGTGAGCTGGTCTGTATGACGGCGGAGATGATGCTGGAGCAGGCGCGACTGCTGCATATGCTGGCGCAGGACAGCCGTCTGCGCGAAGAGCTGGTGCTGAATCTGATTCGCAGCGATACCCTGTCGCCGCAGCTGACCGAATGGGCGCAGCGGCTCGGCATCGATCTTAATCAGCCGCGCGTGGTGGCCGTGGTTGAGGTCGATAGCGGCCAGCTGGGCGTCGATAGCGCAATGTCAGAGTTGCAGCAGCTGCAAACGTTGCTGATCACGCCGGAGCGCGACAACCTGATCGCCATTGTTTCGCTGACCGAAATGGTGGTGCTGAAGCCGGCGCTGAATGGGCACGGCCGTTACGATCAGGAGGATCATCGTCGGCGGGTCGAGCAGTTATTACAGCGAATGAAAGAGAGCGGCCATCTGCGGATGCGGATTGCGCTGGGAAACTTTTCCACCGGCCCCGGCAGTATTGCGCGTTCCTATCGTACCGCCCGCACCACCATGATGGTTGGCAAACAGCGTATGCCCGAGGTGCGCAGCTATTTTTATCAGGATCTGGTGCTGCCGGTACTGCTCGACAGTCTGCGTGGCGGCTGGCAGGCCAATGAACTGGCGCGGCCACTGGCGAAACTCAAGAGTATGGATAACAACGGTTTGCTGCGGCGAACGCTGATCGCCTGGTTCACCCATAATGTGCAGCCGAGCGCGACTGCGCGTGCGCTGTTTATTCACCGTAATACGCTGGAGTATCGGCTGAACCGGATTTCGGAGTTAACCGGGCTGAATCTCGGGCACTTTGACGATCGGCTGCTGCTCTATGTGGCGCTGCAGCTGGATGAGCAGGGATGAGCGGGGCGGTAATGCCGACATAAAAAAGGCCAGCAGAGCTGGCCTTTTTCGTCACTGACAGCCGATTAACGACCGTTGCGGGTCAGTTTTTCGAGGTCAGATTCGATTTCGGTAATTTTGTGTGACACTACGCTTTCCAGATGGCGCAGGTCATCAAGAATTTTACGTTTCAGATCCACTTCAACCTGGTCGCGCTGGCAAATCTGGTCCAGCTCGTCAATCACGTAACGCAGATTCGGGCTGATTTCCTGTACTTCTTTGTAGCCCTGGGTAGCGTGATCGGCCACCACTGTTTTACGCTGACGCGGGTATTTGAATTTCACGCTTTTCGCGAAAAACTCGCCTTTATCTTTGCGGAAGTAGATCTTCAGAATATCGTTATTGGCTTCCTGACGCAGGCTGTAACGATCAATATCATCCGGATTACTGATACCTAAGCTTTTCAGATTGTCATACATAGCGTTGTTTCCATCAAAAGGTGAGAAGCGCGCAGTCTTGTTCATGACGTCTGACAACTGTAGACATAAATAAGCAGGATGAACATTGCGCGACGGGATTTAACTGGCGCGGATTATGACCTGAATAAAAAATAAACGCACCAGTTAATTCGCGGCGCAAAACAGGATGTTGGCGGGGAAGTGTAAAGAAAAGATGACGGGCCGGTTTCCAGCCCGTCACTTAAATCAGTCGATGGTGCGCAGCAGTTCGTTGATACCTGTTTTGCCGAGCGTTTTCGCATCGACTTTCTTCACGATCACCGCACAGTAGAGGCTGTAGCTGCCATCTTTAGACGGCAGGTTACCTGAGACCACTACGGAACCGGCTGGCACGCGGCCGTAATGCACTTCGCCGGTCTCACGGTCATAGATTTTGGTGCTCTGACCGATGTAAACGCCCATTGAGATCACTGAGCCTTCTTCAACAATCACGCCTTCGACGATTTCAGAGCGTGCGCCAATGAAGCAGTTATCTTCGATGATGGTCGGGTTGGCCTGCAGCGGTTCCAGCACGCCGCCGATGCCTACGCCGCCGGAGAGGTGAACGTTTTTACCAATCTGCGCACAGGAGCCAACGGTTGCCCAAGTATCCACCATGGTGCCTTCATCCACGAATGCGCCAATGTTAACGTAAGAGGGCATCAGCACCGTGTTGCGGGCGATATAGGCACCCTGACGCACAGCCGCTGGCGGAACCACACGGAAACCGGCCTCTTTGAAACGCGCTTCATCCCAGCCAGCAAATTTCATCGGCACTTTGTCATAAAAACGGGTTTCAGCACCTTCCATCACCTGGTTGTCGTTGATGCGGAAAGAGAGCAGTACCGCTTTCTTCAGCCACTGATGCGTTACCCACTCGCCGTCGATCTTTTCGGAAACGCGCAGTGCACCGCTGTCCAGCAGAGAGATAACCTGGTTGATGGCATCACGGGTTTCACTGTCAACGCTGGCTGGGGTGATATCAGCACGACGTTCGAAGGCGGATTCAATAACGCTCTGTAACTGTTGCATATTTTTTTCCTGATCTGTCATGTGCAGTGCCGGATAATCACCCGACACGAGTAAAAAGTTTAAGGTTCACAAATCGACTTTGGTCACACTTTATCGTTTGGATTAAGGGCTTCTGTCAACCGTTGTTGCAACGCTTTACGCATTTCTTCATCCAGCGCCTGACGCTCACTGTTGGCGAGAATAAACAAATCCTCGACCCGTTCACCGATGGTGCTGATGCGCGCGCCGTGCAGCGAGACGCCGAGATCGGCAAACACTTCGCCCACCCGCGCCAGCAGGCCGGGCTGATCAAGGGCCACCAGCTCGAGGTAGCTGCGGCGATCGGTATGGGTTGGCAGAAAATTGACTTCGGTATCGACGCTGAAGTGCTTCAGCCTGGCCGACGGACGACGGGTTCGCGGCGGCACCCAGTCTGACTGGGTAATCGCCTGCTCCAGCGCCTGAATAATCATCGGATGGCGATCCGGTGCCAGCGGGCTGCCGTCGGGCTCCAGCACGATAAACGTATCCATCGCCATGCCGTCGCGGCTGGTAAAGATTTGCGCATCGTGCACGCTGAGATTACGGCGATCCAGTTCGCCAGCCACTGCGGCAAACAGGTGCGGCCGATCCGGACTCCAGATAAAGATTTCAGTGCCGCCGCGCGTGGCCTGCGGGCTGACCAGCACCAGCGGTTTTTTCAGATCGTGGCCCATCAGATGGCGGGCATGCCAGGCGATCTGATTCGGCGTATGCCGCAGGAAATAATCGGCGCGGCAGCGGTTCCAGATCTGATGCAGCCGCTCTTCATCAATATTGTCCATCCGCAATAGCGCCAGCGCCTGCAGACGATGGTGACGCACCCGCTCACGCAGGTCCGGGCTGTTCTCCATGCCGCGTCGCAGCTGTTTCTCGGTGGCGAAAAACAGTTCGCGCAACAGGCTCTGCTTCCAGCTGTTCCACAGGCTTTCGTTGGTGGCGCAGATATCCGCTACGGTGAGGCAGACCAGATAGCGCAGGCGATTTTCATTCTGCATCACCTCGGCGAACTGCTGGATCACCGTCGGGTCCTGAATATCGCGGCGCTGCGCGGTGACCGACATCAGCAGATGATGGCGCACCAGCCAGGCAACCAGCTGCGTTTCACGCGAGTTCAGGCCGTGCATTTCAGCGAAGTCGAGTGCGTCCTGTGCGCCGAGAATCGAGTGATCGCCGCCGCGCCCTTTGGCGATATCGTGCAGCAGCGCGGCCATCAGCAACAGCTCCTGCTGCGGCAGGCGCGGCCAGAGTTCAACGCACAGCGGATGCTGCGAGCGGGTGGCTTCGCTGGCGAAGCTTTCCAGCTTCTGCAATACGCGAATGGTGTGCTCATCAACGGTGTAGGCGTGGAACAGATCAAACTGCATCTGGCCGACAATATGGCCCCACAGCGGGGTGTAAGCCCACAGCACGCTGTGACGGTGCATCGGCACCAGCGCCCGGCTGACGGCGCCAGGATGACGCAGAATAGACATAAAGGTGCGGCGCGCTTCCGGAATCTGACACAGCGGCTGCTTCAGATGGCGGCGCGCATGACGCAGATGGCGCAGGGTGGTGGAGTAGATGCCTTTGATGCTGTCGTTACGCACCATGACGTAGAACATGCGCAGAATTGCCTGCGGCTCACGCTCAAACAGCGTTTCATCGCGCAGGTCAATCAGGTCGCCGCGTAGCTGAAAGTCATCGTCGATCGGGCAGGGTTTTTCGCTGGTGGACAACGCCAGAATCGCTTCATCGAACAGCTGCAGCAGCATCTGGTTCAGCTCGCCAATCCGGCGCGTCACCCGGTAAAAGTCTTTCATCATCCGCTCGACCGGCTCGTTGCCTTCGCCCTGATAATTAAGACGTTGCGCCACGCTGAGCTGGCGATCAAACAGCAGACGGTTGTCGTAGCGGGGCAGCGAAAGATGCAATGCGAAACGGATCCGCCAGAGAAATTCCTGACACTCATTCAGCTCGCTGCGCTCCACTTCAGTGAGGAAACCGAAGCCGACCATCTCATCCAGAGTGGTGGCGCCAAAGTGGCGGCGCGCCACCCATTGCAGGGTATGAATATCGCGCAGGCCGCCGGGGCTGCTTTTGATGTCTGGCTCAAGGTTGTAGCTGGTACCGTGATAGCGCTTATGACGCTCCTGCTGCTCTTCAATTTTGGCGGCGAAAAAGCACGATGAAGGCCAGAAGCCGTCGCTGAAGACGTTTTTTTGCAGTTCAAGGAACAGCGCCACGTCACCGGTCAGCATCCGCGATTCAATCAGATTGGTGGCTACCGTCAGATCCGATAAGCCCTCCAGCAGACACTCCTCCAGCGTGCGCACGCTGTGGCCAACCTCCAGCTTCAGGTCCCACATCAGGGTCAGCAGTTCGCTGGTGCGCTGTGCAGCCTGTTCATCCAGCGGCTGACGGCTGAGGATCAGCACGTCTATGTCTGAGAGCGGATGCAGCTCGGCACGGCCATAGCCGCCAACGGCCACCAGCGCGATGGCGCTCATCTGATCAAAGCCGAAAAAGCGCCACAGACGACGCAGCAGGCGATCGATAAACAGCGTGCGGGCATCAATCAGCGGCTCGACGGCTTCACCGGCGTCGAAAGCGGCAGACAGATGGTGCTGAAACTGCTCCAGCCGCTGTTTCAGAATGTCGCGGGTGAGCTGATCGTCATCCCATTCGGCCGGGGAATCGATCAGACCGTTTTGTACCTCTTCCGACAGGCTCACGCTCATGCAGCTCTTCTCTTCTTCAGCCAAAAAAAAACCGGCTTAGCGCCGGCTTGATTCTGTAGTGGGGGAATTACCCTTCAGCAACCAGCACCGCAGGCAGGGTGTCATCTTTGCGCAGGGTTAAGATCTCACAGCCGTTTTCCGTCACCACAATAGTATGCTCATACTGCGCGGACAAGCTGCGATCTTTGGTTTTTACCGTCCAGCCATCTTTCATGGTGCGGATGCGGTAATCGCCCGCATTCACCATCGGTTCCACGGTAAATGTCATGCCCGCCTGCAGCACCACGCCGCCATCGTCGGCATCATAATGCAGCACCTGTGGCTCTTCATGGAAGCCCTTGCCGATGCCGTGGCCGCAATACTCACGTACCACCGAGAAGTCATTCGCTTCGACATATTTCTGAATCGCCCGGCCCAGCTCACGCAGGCGGATACCGGGCTTGATCAGACGCAATGAGAGATAGAGGCTCTCCTGAGTGACGCGGCACAGACGTTCGCCCTGGATGGTCGGCTTGCCGACGATAAACATCTTAGAGGTATCGCCGTGATAGCTATCTTTAATTACGGTGACATCAATATTGATGATGTCGCCGTCTTTTAGCTGGCGGTCATCGCTGGGAATACCGTGACAAACGACTTCATTGACCGAAATGCAGACCGATTTCGGAAAGCCGTGATAGCCCAGACAGGCAGAAATCGCCTGCTGATGCTGCGTGATGTAGTCATGGCAGATGCGATCCAATTCACCGGTAGTCACGCCCGGCTGAACGTGTGGCTCGATCATCTCCAGCACCTCGGCAGCCAGACGGCCAGCGACGCGCATTTTTTCGATTTCTTCAGGGGTTTTAATTGAAATTGCCATTAAATTAATCCGCATTTGTCGAAATTTTCGACAATAATGAACTCTGTGCTGTCATGTTAGCAGTCAGCAAATGGGCTGCCAAATAGAGAACACGCTGGCCGCGGTCAGCGATCATTTATTGGCGTCACTGGGCTGATTGTGGTATAAAGCGCGCCGACGATTCTCTGTATGGCCGTTTCGGTCAGCAGGAAACGCATAACTCTCATTATGTGTAATAAAACACACATGTATCGACACATACGCCGGGGTGCCTTGAAAAAGGTCGGTCGTATGGGATACATGGAGGCCCAACCCCAATCAAACTTTAGAGGTTATCATGGCAACTGTTTCCATGCGCGACATGCTCCAGGCTGGTGTTCACTTCGGTCACCAGACCCGTTACTGGAACCCAAAAATGAAGCCATTCATCTTTGGTGCCCGTAACAAGGTTCACATCATCAACCTGGAAAAAACTGTCCCTATGTTCAACGAAGCTCTGGCTGAACTGAACAAGATCGCTTCCCGTAAAGGTAAGATCCTGATCGTAGGTACTAAGCGCGCTGCTGCTGAAGCGGTAAAAGAGTCTGCACTGAGCTGCGACCAGTTCTTCGTAAACCACCGCTGGTTGGGTGGCATGCTGACTAACTGGAAAACCGTGCGTCAGTCAATCAAGCGTCTGAAAGATCTGGAGACTCAGTCTCAGGATGGTACTTTCGACAAACTGACCAAAAAAGAAGCGCTGATGCGTGCGCGTGAGCTGGCCAAGCTGGAAAACAGCCTGGGCGGTATCAAAGATATGGGCGGTCTGCCAGACGCACTGTTTGTTGTCGATGCTGACCACGAACACATCGCAATCAAAGAAGCAAACAACCTGGGTATCCCGGTATTTGCTATCGTTGATACCAACTCAGATCCAGATGGCGTTGATTTCGTTATCCCAGGTAACGACGATGCGATCCGTGCTGTAAACCTGTACCTGACTGCCGTTGCGACCACCGTTCGCGAAGGCCGCTCTCAGGACCTGGCTGAGCAAGCTGAAGAAGCGTCTTTAGAAAACGCTTAATAAGGTTTGCTCTGCATAAGAGCCCTTAGCATTCAGATGTGATCTGTAAGGGGCCTATACTGGCCCCTTTATTTTATCTAAGTCTGTCACGCCCCCAACCGGACGGCGGGACAGAGTAAATTTTCCGCAAATAAGTGTCTGCTGGTGCAAACGTACACAGGCACGAACCGAGGATTCTGGAATGGCTGACATTACCGCTGCATTGGTAAAAGAACTGCGCGAACGTACTGGCGCGGGCATGATGGACTGCAAAAAAGCGCTGACTGAAGCGAACGGCGACATTGAGCTGGCGATTGAGAACATGCGTAAGTCTGGCGCAATCAAAGCAGCGAAAAAAGCAGGCAACGTTGCTGCTGATGGCGTAATCAAAACCAAAATCGTTGGTGACTACGGTGTGATTCTGGAAGTGAACTGCCAGACTGACTTCGTCGCAAAAGATGGTGGTTTCCAGGCATTCGCAGACAAAGTTCTGGATGCAGCTGCAGCGGATCGCATCACTGACGTTGAAGTACTGAAAGCGCAGTTCGAAGAAGAGCGCGTTGCGCTGGTTGCTAAAATCGGTGAGAACATCAACATCCGTCGCGTTGCTATCCTGGAAGGCGCAGAGCTGGGCAGCTACCTGCACGGCGCACGTATCGGCGTTCTGGTTTCAACCACCGGCGCAAGCGAAGATCTGATCAAACAGATCGCGATGCACGTTGCGGCGAGCAAGCCTGAATTCGTTAAGCCAGAAGACGTGTCTGCAGACGTGGTAGAGAAAGAGTACCAGGTTCAGCTGGACATCGCGATGCAGTCTGGCAAGCCGAAAGAAATTGCCGAGAAGATGGTTGAAGGCCGTATGAAGAAATTCACCGGTGAAGTCTCTCTGACCGGTCAGGCTTTCGTTATCGACCCAAGCAAAACCGTTGGCCAGGCGCTGAAAGAGCAGGGCGCTGACGTCATCAATTTCATCCGCTTCGAAGTGGGTGAAGGCATCGAGAAAGTTGAGTCTGACTTTGCTGCAGAAGTTGCAGCCATGTCCAAACAGTCTTAATGCTCTGAAAGAACCGCCAGAAGGCGGTTCTTTTTTGTCTGTGAACCGCAACAGACACGTTTTCAGTTTCATCCCAATAGCAATTTCATTGCGGTAAGCGGATGATCGATCAGATTTTACTTCTCCTTATCACCCTATCTTCCAGGAAGAACTGACCATGGCGACCAACGCAAAACCTGTTTATCAACGTATCCTGCTAAAACTGAGCGGCGAAGCACTGCAAGGCGCTGAAGGTTTTGGTATCGACGCGAGTGTGCTTGACCGTATGGCACAAGAGGTAAAAGAACTGGTTGAATTGGGCATCCAGGTTGGCGTTGTGATTGGCGGGGGGAACCTGTTCCGTGGCGCAGGCCTGGCGCAGGCGGGAATGAACCGCGTAGTGGGCGACCACATGGGGATGCTGGCAACCGTGATGAACGGTCTGGCAATGCGTGACGCACTGCACCGCGCCTATGTGAACGCGCGCCTGATGTCGGCGATTCCACTGAATGGCGTCTGTGACAACTACAGCTGGGCGGAAGCGATTAGCCTGCTGCGCAATAACCGCGTGGTGATTTTCTCCGCCGGTACCGGTAACCCGTTCTTCACCACTGACTCTGCTGCCTGTCTGCGCGGCATTGAGATTGAAGCCGACGTGGTACTGAAAGCGACCAAGGTTGATGGCGTCTATTCTGCCGATCCGGTGAAAACCCCGGACGCGACGCTGTATGAACAACTGACCTACGCCGAAGTGCTGGATCAGGAGCTGAAAGTGATGGATCTCGCGGCCTTTACCCTGGCGCGTGACCACAAACTGCCGATCCGCGTGTTCAACATGAATAAGCCTGGCGCACTGCGTCGTGTAGTCATGGGTGAAAAAGAAGGCACCCTGATTACGCATTAATACCCGAGGCGAGATAAAATAAGGTATATTCTGTCAGCGCGATGATAACGCATCGCGCACCAGTCAGGATTATCGATGATTATCGATCCCGCTTCCGGTTATGCCGGAACTGGCCAGGTCAAACCGAATCCAAGGGTTTCAACGTGATTAACGACATCAAAAAAGATGCTGATACGCGCATGGATAAATGCGTCGAAGCATTCAAAACCACCATCAGCAAAGTGCGCACCGGTCGTGCTTCACCTTCGCTGCTCGACGGCATCGTCGTCGAATATTACGGCACGCCAACGCCACTGCGTCAGCTTGCTTCCGTTACCGTGGAAGATTCACGCACGCTGAAAATCAACGTGTTTGATCGCTCACTCGGTCCGGCAGTCGAAAAGGCGATCATGACGTCCGATCTGGGTCTGAACCCAAGTTCAGCCGGTACGGATATTCGTGTTCCGCTGCCTGCGCTGACGGAAGAGCGTCGTAAAGATCTGATCAAAATCGTGCGCGGCGAAGCCGAGCAGGGCCGCGTGTCGGTACGTAACGTCCGTCGCGATGCCAACGATAAAATCAAAGCGCTGCTGAAAGATAAAGAGATCAGCGAAGACGACGAACGTCGTGCGCAGGATGAAATTCAGAAAATGACCGATGCACACATCAAGAAAGTTGATGCTGCACTGTCAGAAAAAGAGACGGAGCTGATGGATTTCTAATCCCATCACTGCCGGAAAAAACGCCGTACAGAGAGGTATTCGTATGAATGCGACATCTGGCGGCGTTTTACATTGTGTCTGCGGGCACGTCTGTTGACTTCACATGGATAGCATCATGAAGCGATTAACTCTGCTGGGCTCAACCGGGTCAATCGGCACCAGTACCCTGGCGGTGGTTCGCGCCAATCCCGAGCTTTATCAGGTCACCGCGCTGGTTGCCGGCCACAACGTGGCGCTGATGGCCGAACAGTGTGCCACTTTCCAGCCGCGCTATGCCGCAATGGCCGATGATGCGTCCGCCGCCGCCCTGCGTGAGCGACTGAGAGCACTCAAGGTAAACACTGAAGTGCTCTCCGGCGTTCAGGCAGCCTGCGAGCTGGCGGCGCTGGATGAGGTTGATCAGGTGATGGCGGCGATAGTCGGCGCGTCAGGTTTGCTGCCGACGCTGGCGGCGATCCGCGCTGGCAAAATCGTGCTGCTGGCGAATAAAGAATCGCTTGTCACCTGCGGCCGTTTGTTTATGGAGGCGGTGCGTCATCATAATGCCCGTTTACTGCCGGTCGACAGTGAGCATAACGCCATTTTTCAGAGTTTACCGGCTACCATCCAGCATCAGTTAGGTTACGCTGACCTGCGGGATAACGGCATCGAGTCGATTATCCTTACGGGATCAGGTGGTCCTTTTCGTGACACAGATTTAGCGGATCTCAGCGCCATGTCGCCGGATCAGGCCTGTGCACATCCGAACTGGTCAATGGGACGAAAAATCTCCGTTGATTCGGCCACCATGATGAATAAAGGTCTTGAGTACATTGAAGCCCGTTGGCTGTTTAATGCCAGCGCAGCGCAGATGGAAGTGATACTGCACCCACAATCGGTGATTCACTCCATGGTGCGATACTGCGATGGCAGCGTGCTGGCTCAATTGGGTTCTCCTGATATGCGTACGCCGATTGCCCACAGCATGGCCTGGCCGGCGCGTATTCACGCTGGCGTAACGCCGCTGGATTTCACCCGCATGTCGGCGCTGACGTTTGCAGAACCCGATTTTGGTCGCTATCCCTGTCTGAAGCTGGCGATTGATGCTTGCGAAGCAGGGCAGGCGGCGACCACCACGCTCAATGCTGCCAACGAGGTTGCCGTTGCGGCTTTCCTGAATCACCAGATTCGCTTTACCGACATCGCCGCGCTGAACAGCGCTGTGCTGGCGGCGCAGGCGTGTCCGGAACCGGATTCGGTGGACGCTGTCCTCGAAATCGATCGCACTGCACGCGCGCTGGCGACAGAAATGTTGTCGCGCTTCACGTCGTGAAGCCGATCATTATGAGGCCATTTGTTCGCTTCAGGTGAAAATGGTATAGTCGCTGGCTCGCGTTTCACGGTCTGTCACCGGATTCGGTGTAGCCTGGCACAACGTGTCGGGATTTAGATCGGGCGCAATGTATTCAGAAACCACAGCATTTCTGATGAAAGGAATAGAGTACGCGTTATGTCGTCTAACAATCACAACAACACTGATGACCAGCAGGGAACCGGTCCGCGCCACGTCGCTATCATCATGGACGGCAATGGTCGCTGGGCCAAAAATCAGGGAAAACTGCGTATTTCCGGCCATAAAGCGGGCGTGAAATCGGTACGCCGCGCTGTCAGCTTTGCCGTCAGTAACAAACTTGAGGCCCTGACGCTGTACGCCTTCAGTAGCGAAAACTGGAGCCGTCCGGCACAGGAAGTGACCGCATTAATGGAGCTGTTTGTCTGGGCACTCGACAGTGAAGTGAAGAGCCTGCACAAGCACAATGTCCGTTTACGCATCATTGGCGATACCAGCCGCTTCAGTCCGCGTATTCAGGAGCGGATTCGCCGTTCTGAGGCGTTGACTGAAAATAATGATGGCCTGACGCTCAACATCGCTGCTAATTATGGCGGCCGTTGGGATATTATCGAAGGCGTGAAAAAACTGGCAGAACAGGTGCAGGAAGGTTTACTGCGTCCTGACCAGATTACCGAAGAGAGCCTGACGTCGCAGCTCTGCATGCAGGAGCTGGCGCCAGTGGATTTAGTGATAAGGACCGGGGGAGAGCATCGGATTAGCAACTTCCTGCTGTGGCAAATTGCCTATGCTGAATTCTATTTTACCGATGTGCTCTGGCCGGATTTCGATGAACACGTTTTTGAAGGTGCACTGAATGCATTCTCTCTGCGGGAGCGTCGTTTTGGCGGCGCTGCACCAGGCGGCGCCTGAGCAATCTGGGGGTAACCTTTGCTGAAGTCTCGTCTGATTACCGCGTTGATATTAATTCCGCTGGTAATTGCTGCTCTGTTCTGGTTACCGCCGGTTGGTTTTGCAATTACAACTATCGTCATCTGCATGCTGGCTGCCTGGGAATGGGGGCAACTGGCCGGCATGGCGTCCCGTCAACAACGCATCTGGCTGGCTGTGCTCTGTGGGCTGCTGCTGGCGCTGATGTTGTTCACTCTGCCACCCTATCAACATGATGTGCATCTGCCGCAGGTCGCGACATCGCTTTGGGCGTCGCTGGTGTGGTGGGTCGTTGCGCTGCTGTTGGTGCTCTCTTATCCGGCGTCAGCCTCGTTCTGGCGCCATTCGCGTCCGCTACGATTACTGTTTGGCGTGTTAACGCTGGTGCCCTTCTTCTGGGGCATGATGGCGCTGCGTCAGTATCATTACGACACCGATCATTTCGCCGGTGCCTGGTGGTTACTGTTCGTGATGTTGCTGGTGTGGGGTGCGGATTCCGGTGCGTATATGTTTGGCAAAATGTTTGGCAAGCACAAGCTGGCACCGCGCGTTTCACCGGGCAAAACCTGGGAAGGTTTCCTCGGCGGTCTGGTCTCGTCGGCGCTGATTGCGCTGCTGTTCGCCTCGCTGGCCCCGCTGACGGTGTCAGCAGGCACGCTGGTAATCTGCGCCATTATCGCCACTCTGGCCTCGGTGCTGGGCGACCTGACCGAGAGCATGTTCAAACGTGAAGCGGGCATTAAAGACAGCGGTCATCTGATTCCCGGTCACGGCGGCATTCTGGATCGCATCGATAGTCTGACTGCGGCGGTGCCGGTGTTTGCCTGTTTATTGCTGCTGGTGTTCCGCACCCTTTAAGGACAGGCAACGATGTTGAGTATTCTCTGGAGTTTTGTCGCCTTTATCGTCGCGCTGGGCGTGTTGATTACCGTACATGAGTTCGGCCACTTCTGGGTCGCTCGTCGCTGCGGCGTCAAAGTCGAGCGCTTCTCCATCGGTTTCGGTAAGTCACTCTGGCAACGCCGCGACCGTCACGGTACCGAATTTGTTATCGCGCTGATCCCGCTCGGCGGCTACGTCAAAATGCTCGACGAACGTGTCGAGAGCGTGCCGGCCGAGTTGCGTCATCAGGCGTTCAACAACAAAGCTATCTGGCAGCGCGCCGCGATTATTGCGGCCGGTCCTGTCGCCAACTTCCTCTTCGCCATCTTTGCTTACTGGGTTGTGTTTATTTACGGCGTACCTGGCGTACGTCCGGTGATTGGCGAAATTTTAAACGGTTCGGTGGCTGCAGAAGCGCAAATTACGCCCGGCATGGAACTTAAGGCTGTCGATGGTATCGAAACGCCTGACTGGGATGCTGTGCGTATGGCGCTGGTCGGCAAAATCGGCGACAGCAATGCCACCTTAACCGTGGCGCGTTTCGGCGAAGATGCCACGCAACAGAAGCAGCTGGATTTGCGTCACTGGCAGTTTGAACCTGATAAGCAGGATCCGGTGGTGGCATTGGGAATTCGTCCGCGCGGTCCGCAGATAGAAACCACGCTGGCCGAAGTTCAGGCGAATTCGCCAGCCAGTGAAGCCGGTTTGCAAGCAGGCGACAGGATCGTTAAAGTCGATGGTCAGCCATTATCGCAGTGGCAGGCTTTTGTCGCCCAGGTCCGGGATAACCCGGGCAAAAGCATGGCGCTTGAGGTGGATCGTGGCGGTGACTCAATCGCGCTGACGATGACGCCGGAAGCGAAACCTGGCAATAAAGCGGAAGGATTTGCGGGGGTTATCCCACGAATTGTTCCTCTGCCAGAAGAGTATAAAACGGTAAGACAGTATGGCGCGTTTGCGGCTATCGGCGAGGCCAGTGTAAAAACCTGGCAACTGATGAAGCTCACCGTCTCTATGCTGGGCAAGTTAATAACCGGTGACGTAAAGCTGAACAACCTGAGCGGGCCAATTTCGATTGCGCAGGGTGCAGGATTGTCAGCAGAGTATGGATTGATTTACTACCTGATGTTTCTGGCGTTGATTAGCGTCAACCTGGGCATCATCAATCTGTTCCCTCTGCCGGTTTTAGATGGTGGGCACTTGCTCTTCCTGGCGATCGAAAAGATCAAGGGTGGACCGGTGTCCGAGCGAGTTCAGGACTTTAGTTATCGCATCGGTTCGATTTTACTGGTGCTGTTAATGGGGCTTGCACTTTTCAATGATTTCTCACGTCTGTAATCGCGGGAACGCGAACATTCGAGGGATGTGTTAGGAAAACGCATAATAACGATGGCGATGAAAAAGTTGCTCATAGCGTCGCTGCTGTTTAGCAGCGCCACCGTTTACGGTGCAGACGATTTCGTGGTGAAGGATATTCATTTCGAAGGGCTGCAGCGAGTCGCCGTCGGCGCGGCTCTGCTGAGCATGCCAGTACGGGTTGGCGATACGGTGAATGACGATGATGTCAGAAATACCATTCGCTCGCTGTTCGCTACTGGCAACTTTGAGGATGTTCAGGTCCTGCGAGACGGTACAACGCTGATTGTCCAGGTCAAAGAACGTCCTACCATTGCCAGCATTACCTTCACCGGTAACAAAGCGGTGAAAGAGGATCAGCTCAAACAAAATCTGGAAGCCTCAGGCGTACGGGTCGGCGAAGCGCTGGACCGTACCATGATCTCTTCGATCGAGAAGGGACTGGAGGACTTCTACTACAGCGTCGGTAAATATACTGCCAGCGTGAAAGCGGTCGTTACGCCGCTGCCGCGTAACCGTGTCGATCTGAAGCTGGTGTTCACCGAAGGTGTCTCTGCCAAAATTCAGCAGATCAACATCGTCGGCAACAAAGCCTTCAGTTCTGATGAACTGATTTCCCGTTTCCAGCTGCGCGATGAAGTGCCGTGGTGGAACGTGGTTGGCGATCGTAAATACCAGAAACAGAAACTGGCGGGCGACCTTGAAACCCTGCGCAGCTTCTATCTCGATCGCGGTTATGCCCGCTTCAACATCGATTCCACGCAGGTCAGCCTGACGCCGGATAAGAAGGGCATCTACATCACCGTTAACATCACCGAAGGCGATCAGTACAAAATCGCTGGCGTGATCGTCAACGGCAGCATGGCAGGCCATTCAGCAGAAATTGAACATCTGACCAAGATTCCGGCGGGCGAGCTGTATAACGGCGCGAAAGTCACGAAGATGGAAGATGAGATCAAGAAGCTGCTGGGGCGCTATGGTTACGCCTATCCGCGCGTGGTCACCCAGCCGGAAATCAACGATGCGGATAAGACAGTAAAACTGCATATCAACGTCGATGCCGGCAACCGCTACTACGTCCGTAATGTCCGTTTCGAAGGCAACGACACCTCAAAAGATTCGGTGTTACGTCGCGAAATGCGCCAGATGGAAGGGGCATGGCTGGGCAGCGATCTGGTTGAGCAGGGCAAAGAACGTCTGAACCGTACCGGCTACTTCGAAACGGTTGATGTCGATACGCAGCGTGTACCAGGCTCACCTGACCAGGTGGACGTGGTCTACAAAGTTAAAGAGCGTAACACCGGGACCTTTAACTTCGGCGTCGGCTACGGCACCGAAAGTGGCGTCAGCTTCCAGGTCGGCGTCACGCAGGATAACTGGCTGGGCACCGGTAATACCGTTGGCATCAGCGGTACCAAAAACGATTACCAGACCTATGCCGAGTTCTCGCTGACTGACCCGTACTTCACCGTTGACGGTGTGAGTCTGGGTGGTCGCCTGTTCTATAACGACTTTAAAGCGGATAACGCTGACCTTTCTGACTATACCAACAAAAGTTATGGTCTGGACGGTACGCTTGGCTTCCCGATTAACGAAAACAACACTCTGCGTGTCGGTCTGGGCTATGTCCACAATGACCTGTCAAACATGCAGCCGCAGGTTGCGATGTGGCGTTATCTTAATTCGGTCGGCAAGCCGCAACAGCTCAATGACGAAGGCGATTTCTCAGCAGATGACTTCACCTTTAACTACGGCTGGACTTACAACACCCTCGACCGTGGCTTCTTCCCGACCTCCGGTAACCGCACCAACCTGAACGGTAAGGTGACGATTCCGGGCTCGGATAACAGCTTCTATAAGGCCACGCTGGATACACAGCAATATGTGCCGATTAACCAGGATCGTACCTGGGTGCTGTTAGGCCGTGGCCGTGTCGGTTATGGCGATGGTCTCGATGGCAAAGAGATGCCGTTCTATGAGAACTTCTATGCCGGTGGTTCCAGCACCGTGCGTGGCTTCCAGTCCAATACCATTGGTCCGAAGGCTGCGTACTACAATAACAACTCGTCCAACTGCCGGATTGCCGATCCAAACGGTGTCTGTAAGTCGGATGATGCGGTGGGCGGTAACGCCATGGCGATCGCCAGCCTGGAGCTGATCACGCCAACGCCGTTCCTGAGCGAGAAGTATGCTAACTCGGTCCGTACCTCGGTGTTTGTCGATGCCGGTACAGTGTGGGATACCAAGTGGGAAAATACCGCGGAGACGCGTGCTGCCGGCATTCCTGACTACAGCGATCCAAACAACATCCGTGTATCAAGCGGTGTTGCGCTGCAGTGGATGTCGCCGCTCGGCCCACTGGTGTTCTCTTACGCCCAGCCGATCAAGAAAATCGAGGGAGACAAGTCAGAGCAGTTCCAGTTTAACATCGGTAAAACCTGGTAATGTTCTGCGCATGGATGCATAGCTGAAGTATTGCCACCGGGCAGTTCATGTGGCTGTTCCGGGGCAAACACTGTGTCGCTGACACAAACGTTGATGGTAAGGAGTTTATAGTGAAAAAGTTGTTGTGTGCCGCAGGTCTGGGTCTTGCTTTAGCGGTTTCCGCTGGTGTTCAGGCTGCTGACAAAATTGCAGTGGTAAACGTGTCCAGCATTTTCCAACAGTTACCGCAACGTGCGACTGTTGCTAAACAGCTGGAAAATGAGTTCAAAGGCCGTGCGACTGAACTGCAGAGCCAGGAACGCGATCTGCAAACCAAAATGCAGCGTCTGCAGCGTGACGGTTCAACCATGAAGGCCAGCGAACGCAGCCGCATGGAAAAAGACGTCATGTCACAGCGCGAAGCTTTCTCCTCTAAAGCGCAGGCTTTCGAGCAGGATAACCGTCGTCGTCAGATGGAAGAGCGTAACAAGCTGCTGAGCCGTATTCAGGATGCCGTCAAGAAAGTCGCTGACAGCGATGGTTACGACGTCGTGATCGACGCGAACGCGGTGGCTTATGCGTCAAACGCAAAAGACATCACTGCTGACGTGCTGAAACAGGTTAAATAATTGATGTCATCTATTCGACTGGCTGATTTAGCCCAGCAGTTGGATGCAGAATTGCACGGAGATGGCGATATCGTCATCTCCGGCATTGCTTCTATGCAATCCGCCACAACTGGCCAAATCACTTTTCTTGCAAACAGCCGTTACCGCGAGCAACTCGCCCTGATTAAGGCCTCAGCCGTGGTGCTGACGGAAGCGGATCTGGAGTGGTGCCACACCGCAGCGTTGGTGGTGAAAAACCCTTACCTGACGTATGCGCGTATGGCGCAAATACTCGATACCACCCCCCAACCGGCACAAAATATTGCGCCCAGCGCCGTGATTGATCCCAGCGCCCGACTTGGTGCAAACGTCGCCATCGGTGCGAATGCGGTGATTGAGGCAGAGGTCGAACTGGGCGATAACGTGGTGATTGGCGCCGGATGTTTTGTCGGCAAAAAGACCCGCATTGGCAGCGGCACGCGTCTATGGGCCAATGTCTCTGTTTATCACGAGATTCAGATCGGTCAGGATTGTCTGATTCAGTCCGGCACCGTTATTGGTTCTGATGGCTTTGGTTATGCCAACGATCGCGGCAACTGGGTGAAAATCCCTCAGTTAGGCGCAGTGATTATCGGCGATCGCGTGGAAATAGGTGCCTGTACCACCATTGATCGCGGTGCGCTGGATAACACTCTGATCGGCAATGGTGTTATCATAGACAACCAGTGTCAGATCGCCCACAACGTGGTTATTGGTGACAATACTGCGGTTGCAGGCGGTGTGATCATGGCGGGTAGTTTAAAAATTGGTCGTTATTGTATGATTGGCGGTGCCAGCGTCATTAACGGACATATGGAAATCTGTGACAAAGTCACCGTGACCGGTATGGGTATGGTCATGCGTCCGATCACAGAGCCTGGTGTATACTCGTCAGGCATTCCGCTACAACCCAACAAAACCTGGCGCAAAACTGCAGCGCTGGTGATGAACATCGATGACATGAGCAAACGCTTAAAAGCCATCGAGCGCAAGGTCGGTAAAGACGACTGATCGCCATCCCAAAACTGACCGGCTTTCATAATAAAAGTGTTAAGCAGGGAAGCCAGGCGCCACAGAACCTATTTGCGGCCTGCGGAAGATCATGTTGATCTGTGCAGGCCGTGTTATTGATGTCATCAGATTTTTAGGACAGGAAGAGTATTTTGACTACTGAAACTCATACTCTGAAAATTGAAGAGATTTTAGAGCTGCTGCCGCACCGCTATCCGTTTCTGCTGGTAGACCGCGTGCTGGAATTTGAAGAGCACAAATACCTGCGCGCAGTGAAGAACGTTTCTGTTAATGAACCGTTTTTCCAGGGGCACTTCCCTGGTAAACCGATTTTTCCTGGCGTTCTGATCCTGGAAGCGATGGCGCAGGCCACCGGTATTCTGGCGTTTAAAAGCGTGGGTAAACTGGAGCCGGGCGAACTCTACTACTTTGCCGGCATCGACGATGCTCGATTCAAGCGTCCGGTTGTGCCGGGCGATCAAATGATCATGGAAGTCACTTTCGAGAAAACCCGCCGTGGTCTGACCCGCTTTAAAGGCGTGGCGACCGTCGATGGCAAAATCGTTTGTGAAGCGACCATGATGTGTGCCCGTAGCCGGGAGGCATAATTCGTGATTGATCCAACCGCCACTATCCATGCCAGTTCTGTCATCGAAGAAGGTGCCATCATTGGCGCTAATGTTCACATTGGTCCGTTTTGCTTTGTTGGGGCCAACGTTGAAATCGGTGAAGGAACGGTCCTGAAATCACACGTCGTGATTAATGGCCATACGCGTATCGGCAAAGATAACCAGATCTATCAGTTCGCCTCAATTGGTGAAGTGAATCAGGATTTGAAATATGCCGGTGAACCGACGCGTGTTGAAATCGGCGATCGCAACCGCATTCGTGAAAGCGTGACGATTCATCGCGGCACCATCCAAGGCGGCCATGTCACCCAGGTTGGCAGCGATAATCTGCTGATGGTGAATGCGCACATTGCGCATGACTGCGTGATCGGCAACCGCTGTATCTTCGCCAACAACGCCACCCTCGGTGGTCACGTCACGGTCGATGATTTCGCCATTATTGGCGGCATGACGGCGGTGCATCAATGGTGCACGATTGGCGCGCATGTGATGGTTGGCGGCTGTTCTGGCGTAGCGCAGGATGTACCACCTTATGTGATTGCCCAAGGCAACCACGCCACGCCGTTCGGGATCAATATTGAAGGTCTGAAACGTCGTGGCTTCAGTAAAGAGTCACTGCACGCGATCCGCAATGCCTA
Source organism: Pantoea sp. AN62 (assembly GCF_050432985.1). Taxonomy (NCBI): domain Bacteria; kingdom Pseudomonadati; phylum Pseudomonadota; class Gammaproteobacteria; order Enterobacterales; family Erwiniaceae; genus Pantoea; species Pantoea sp. AN62. Next base: position 262,921 of record NZ_JBNPYB010000005.1, read on the forward strand.
CAAATTGCTTTATCGCAGCGGCAGAACGCTGGATGAAGTGAAGCCTGAAATTGAAGCGATCGCGAAGCAGCACAGCGAAGTGCAGCCTTTCTACGATTTCTTTGCCCGCTCAACCCGTGGATTAATTCGTTAATCCATGTCAGCGCGTCCTTTAACGATTGCCCTGGTCGCCGGAGAAACCTCCGGCGATATTCTTGGTGCAGGCCTGATCCGTGCGTTAAAAGCGCGCCATCCTGAGGCACGCTTTGTTGGCGTAGCCGGTCCGCTGATGCAGGCGGAAGGGTGTGAAGCCTGGTACGAGATGGAAGAACTGGCGGTGATGGGCATCGTCGAAGTGCTCGGCCGACTGCGACGTCTGCTGACGATTCGCCGCGATCTCACTCAGCGCTTCAGCGAACTGTGCCCCGATGTGTTTGTCGGTATCGATGCGCCCGATTTTAATATCACGCTGGAAGGCAACCTCAAGCGTGCGGGGGTTCGCACTATTCATTACGTCAGCCCGTCAGTCTGGGCATGGCGACAAAAACGCGTGTTCAAGATTGGCCGCAACACCGATCTGGTGCTGGCGTTTCTGCCGTTTGAAAAAGCCTTTTACGATCGTTATAACGTTCCCTGTCGCTTTATCGGCCATACCATGGCAGATGCGATGCCGCTGCATCCCGATAAGCTGGCTGCGCGCCGCCACCTGGCGATTGCCGATGATGCGCTCTGTCTGGCGCTGTTGCCCGGCAGCCGTGGTGCGGAAGTGGAAATGCTCAGCGCTGATTTCCTGAAAACCGCTCAATTGTTGCGCCGCCACTATCCGGCGCTGGAGATCGTGGTGCCACTGGTTAACGCCCGTCGCCGCGAGCAGTTTGAGAAAATTAAAGCCGAGGTGGCGCCGGAACTGCCGATGCATCTGTTAGATGGGCATGGGCGTGAGGCGATGATTGCGAGCGACGCCGCATTACTGGCGTCAGGCACTGCCGCACTCGAATGCATGCTGGCAAAATGCCCAATGGTAGTGGGTTACCGGATGAAGCCCGCCACCTTCTGGCTGGCGAAGCGGCTGGTGAAAACGCCGTACGTTTCGCTGCCGAACCTGCTGGCCGGGCGCGAACTGGTTACCGAGTTGCTGCAGGATGAATGCCAGCCGGACGCGCTGGCGGCGGCGTTAGATCCGCTGCTGCACGCCGGACCTGAGCGCGACACTCTGCTACAGACGTTTCATGAATTACATCAACAGATCCGCTGGAACGCCGACGAACAAGCGGCGGATGCGGTACTGGAGCTGGTGAATGCCTGATTTTATCTATCCTGCCGTCGGGCTGATTGCCGGCGTAGACGAAGTAGGGCGCGGGCCACTGGTCGGCGCGGTCGTCACTGCCGCGGTGATCCTCGATCCGGCAAAACCGATTATCGGCCTGGCGGATTCGAAAAAATTGTCAGAAAAACGCCGTCTGGCGCTGTATGACGAAATCAAAGAGAAGGCGCTGGCCTGGAGCCTGGGCCGCGCAGAGCCGGAAGAGATTGACCAGCTTAATATTCTGCACGCCACCATGCTGGCGATGCAGCGCGCGGTCGCCGGTTTGCCGATCCTGCCCGACTACGTGCTGATTGATGGCAACCGCTGTCCGGCGCTGCCGATGCCGTCGCAGGCGGTGGTCAAAGGGGATAGTCTGGTGGCGGAAATAAGCGCTGCCTCCATCATTGCCAAAGTGACGCGTGATCGCGAAATGGCGGAACTCGATCTGCTGTTCCCGCAGTATGGCTTTGCGCAACACAAAGGCTATCCTACCGCGCTGCACATGGAAAAATTGACGCAGCATGGTGCCACGCCGCACCACCGTCGCAGTTTTGCTCCGGTACGCAACGCGCTGATCGATGCTGACGTACTGGCTGCCCGCCAGCCCCATACGCTTTAATAGCCTGACACTGTTTTAACCGGAAACTGATATGGCTGAACCCCGTTTTATACATCTGCGTGTCCATAGCGACTATTCGATGGTTGATGGCCTGGCGAAAACCGGGCCGCTGATCAAGAAGGCGGCTGCACTTGGCATGCCCGCGATTGCGATTACCGATTTCACTAACCTGTGTGGTTTAGTGAAGTTTTACGGTGGTGCGCACAGCGCAGGGATCAAGCCGATCATTGGTGCCGACTTCAACGTCGCCAGTGAGCTGATGGGGGATGAGTTGACCCAGCTGACAGTGCTGGCCGCCAACAACACCGGTTATCAGAACCTGACGCTATTGATTTCACGCGCCTATCAGCGAGGCTACGGTGTGGCCGGACCGATCATCGATCGTGACTGGCTGCTGGAGCTAAATGAGGGATTAATCCTGCTGTCGGGTGGACGTCGGGGCGATGTCGGTCGCAGCCTGCTGCGTGGCAATACGGCATTGGTTTCGCAGTGTCTGGCGTTTTATCAGCAGCATTTTGCCGATCGGTATTACCTGGAACTGGTGCGCACCGGTCGTCAGGATGAAGAGAGCTATCTGCACGCGGCGGTTGAACTGGCGATCGCTGAAGGTGTGCCGGTCGTCGCCACCAACGAAGTCTGCTTCATCAATGAAGAGGATTTCGACGCTCACGAAATTCGCGTTGCGATTCATGATGGCTACACGCTGGACGATCCAAAACGTCCGCGCAACTACAGTCCTCAGCAATATATGCGCAGCGAAGCGGAGATGTGTGAGCTGTTTTCGGACATCCCGGAAGCGCTGGAAAACAGCGTAGAGATTGCTAAGCGTTGTAACGTCACGGTCCGGCTGGGTGAGTACTTCCTGCCGCAATTCCCGACTGGTGACATGACCACCGAAGATTATCTGGTGGTGAAATCGCGTGAAGGGCTGGAAGAGCGTCTGGCGTTCCTGTTCCCTGACGAAGCGGAACGTGCAGAGAAACGCCCGGAATATGATGAACGTCTTGAGATTGAGCTCAACGTTATCAACCAGATGGGTTTCCCCGGCTACTTCCTGATCGTGATGGAGTTTATCCAGTGGTCGAAGGATAACGGCGTGCCGGTCGGACCGGGTCGTGGTTCCGGTGCAGGCTCGCTGGTGGCCTATGCGCTGAAAATTACCGATATCGACCCGCTGGAATTTGACCTGCTGTTCGAACGTTTCCTTAACCCGGAACGTGTTTCGATGCCCGACTTCGACGTCGATTTCTGTATGGAAAAGCGCGATCAGGTGATTGAACATGTCGCGGATATGTACGGGCGTGAGGCGGTTTCGCAGATCATTACCTTTGGTACCATGGCGGCGAAAGCGGTAATCCGCGATGTTGGCCGCGTACTGGGACACCCTTACGGTTTCGTCGACCGTATTTCAAAACTGATCCCGCCCGATCCCGGCATGACGCTGGAAAAAGCCTTTATCGCTGAGCCGCAGCTGCCGGCCATGTATGACGCGGACGAAGAGGTTAAGGCGCTGATCGATATGGCGCGTAAGCTGGAAGGCGTCACGCGTAATGCCGGTAAACATGCTGGTGGCGTGGTGATCGCGCCGACCAAAATTACCGATTTTGCCCCGCTTTACTGCGACGAAAACGGCCAGTTCCCGGTGACTCAGTTCGACAAGAATGATGTGGAATATGCCGGGCTGGTGAAGTTTGACTTCCTCGGCCTGCGTACTCTGACCATCATCGACTGGGCGCTGAAGATGATCAACCCGCGCCGGGAAAAGCAGGGACTGGAGCCGATCGATATCGCCGCCATCCCGCTGGACGATAAAAAAAGCTTCGACATGCTGCAGCGCTCGGAAACCACGGCGGTGTTCCAGCTTGAATCGCGCGGCATGAAAGATCTGATTAAGCGTCTGAAGCCTGACTGCTTTGAAGATATGATCGCGCTGGTGGCGCTGTTCCGTCCGGGTCCGTTGCAATCCGGCATGGTGGATAACTTCATCGACCGTAAACATGGCCGTGAAGCGATCTCTTATCCTGATATTCAGTGGCAGCATGAGAGCCTGAAGCCGGTGCTTGAACCGACCTACGGCATCATTCTCTATCAGGAACAGGTGATGCAGATCGCCCAGGTCCTCTCCGGTTATACCCTTGGCGGAGCGGACATGCTGCGCCGTGCAATGGGTAAAAAGAAACCGGAAGAGATGGCCAAGCAGCGGTCGGTATTCCGTGACGGTGCGGAAAGAATGGGCATCGACGGCGAACTGTCGATGAAGATCTTCGATCTGGTAGAAAAATTTGCTGGCTACGGCTTTAACAAGTCACACTCCGCCGCATATGCGCTGGTCTCTTATCAGACGCTGTGGCTGAAAGCCCACTATCCGGCCGAGTTTATGGCTGCGGTCATGACGGCTGATATGGACAACACCGAGAAGGTGGTGGGTCTGGTCGATGAATGCTGGCGCATGGGGCTGAAGGTCCTGCCGCCGGACATCAACTCCGGTCTGTATCAGTTCCACGTCAATGAGGCAGGTGAAATCGTCTACGGTATCGGCGCGATCAAAGGCGTCGGTGAAGGGCCCATCGAAGCGATCATCGACGCCCGTAACGAAGGCGGCTACTTCCGCGAACTGTTTGATCTCTGTGCCCGCACCGATACCAAAAAGATTAACCGCCGGGTGATGGAAAAATTGATCATGTCCGGTGCCTTCGATCGCCTCGGACCGCACCGCGCCGCGCTAATGAGTTCCCTCAGCGATGCGCTGAAAGCAGCCGATCAGCATGCCAAAGCGGAAGCGATTGGACAGGCAGATATGTTTGGCGTGCTGGCCGATGAGCCGGAGCAGGTAGAGAAATCCTACGCCAGCGTTACGCCGTGGCCAGAGCAGCTTCAGCTGGATGGCGAGCGGGAAACGCTGGGGTTATATCTTACCGGCCACCCGATTAATCAGTATCTGAAAGAAATTGAGCGTTACGTCGGCGGGGTGCGACTGAAAGATATGCATCCTACCGATCGCGGTAAGATTACCGTCGCGGCTGGTCTGGTGATCGCTGCGCGCGTAATGGTGACCAAACGCGGCAACCGAATTGGTATCTGTACTCTGGACGACCGTTCCGGCCGTCTTGAGGTGATGTTATTTACCGATGCGTTAGACAAATACCAGCAGTTGCTGGAGAAAGACCGTATCCTGATCGTCAGCGGACAGGTCAGCTTTGATGACTTCAGCGGCGGCCTTAAAATGACCGCCCGGGAAGTCATGGACATCGACGAAGCGCGCGAAAAATACGCGCGCGGACTTGCTATATCGCTGACGGACAGGCAAATTGATGACCAGCTATTAAACCGACTCCGTCAGTCCCTGGAACCCCATCGCTCAGGGACTATTCCGGTGCATCTCTACTATCAGAGAGCCGACGCGCGAGCGAAGCTGCGCTTTGGTGCAGCGTGGCGAATTTCGCCCAGCGATCGTTTACTTAACGATCTGCGCTCGTTGATTGGATCGGAGCAGGTGGAACTGGAGTTTGACTAAAACAGGAACATTATGAGTCTTAATTACCTGGATTTTGAACAGCCGATCGCAGAACTGGAAGCGAAGATTGATTCGCTGACGTCGATTGGTCGTCAGGATGATAAACACGTTAATCTGGATGAAGAAGTTCAGCGCCTGCGCGAAAAAAGCGTTGAGCTGACCCGTAAAATCTTTGCCGATTTAGGCGCATGGCAAATCGCCCAACTGGCGCGCCATCCTTTGCGTCCTTATACCTTTGATTACGTCCGTAACGCATTCGACGATTTCGATGAGCTGGCGGGTGACCGTGCTTATGCGGATGACAAAGCCATTGTCGGCGGTATTGCGCGTCTTGACGGCCGTCCGGTGATGATCATCGGCCACCAGAAAGGCCGTGAAACCAAAGAGAAAATTCGTCGTAACTTTGGTATGCCAGCGCCGGAAGGATATCGTAAAGCGCTGCGCCTGATGGAAATGGCTGAGCGGTTTAAAATGCCTATCATCACCTTCATCGACACCCCTGGCGCCTATCCGGGCGTGGGCGCCGAAGAGCGTGGTCAGTCAGAAGCCATTGCACGCAACCTGCGTGAGATGTCGGGTCTGAAAGTGCCGGTCATCTGTACGGTGATTGGCGAAGGCGGTTCCGGTGGTGCGCTGGCGATTGGCGTGGGCGATAAAGTTAACATGCTGCAGTACAGCACCTATTCGGTGATCTCTCCGGAAGGCTGTGCTTCGATTCTGTGGAAGAGCGCTGACAAAGCGCCTCTGGCTGCGGAAGCGATGGGCATTACCGCTCACCGTCTGAAAGAGCTGAAGCTGATCGACTCGGTTATTCCTGAGCCGTTAGGCGGTGCGCATCGTCATCCGGTCTATATGGCGCAGTCGCTGAAACAGCAACTGCTGGCCGACCTGGCCGATCTCGACGGTCTGAGCACTGAAGAGCTGCTGGATCGTCGTTATCAGCGTCTGATGAGCTACGGCTACGCCTGATTAGGCTGATGGTCAAAACAAAGCGGACTCCGGTCCGCTTTTTTTATGCCGCCAGCCTCACTCTGCCCGATATTCCGCATGCCCCGCCGCCTGCACTGCTCTCCGCCTACACCTTCAATCGGTTAGCGTATATGCTTACCCGATGCCACGACAAAGGGAGGTGAGCATTGAATATTCTGGCGATCATGGGCGCGCACGGCGTGTTTTATAAAGATGAGCCGTTGCGTGAACTCGACGCGGCATTAAATCTGCAAGGTTTTCAGCTACTTTATCCGAGAAACAGCGACGATCTGCTCAAGCTGATTGAACACAATCCGCGTATCAGCGGGGTGATCTTTGACTGGGATGCGCACAACAGCCCGGAACTGTGCGGCGAGATCAATCAGCTCAATGAATACCTGCCGCTCTATGCTTTCATCAATACCCATTCGCAGATGGATATCAGCGTCAATGAGATGCGGATGCCGCTGCACTTCTTTGAATACGCGCTCAACGCAGCCGACGATATCGCGCTGCATATCCGTCAGTACACCGATGACTATATTGACCACATCACGCCACCGCTGACTAAAGCGTTGTTCACCTACGTCAAAGAGGGTAAGTACACCTTCTGCACGCCCGGTCACATGGCGGGCACCGCCTTTCAGAAAAGCCCGGTCGGCTGCCTGTTCTATGATTTCTTCGGCGCCAACACCCTGAAGTCCGATATCTCAATTTCGGTGACGGAACTCGGCTCGCTGCTCGATCATACCGGCCCGCATCTTGAGGCGGAAGAGTATGTAGCGCGCACCTTTGGCGCTGAGCAGAGTTACATGGTGACCAACGGCACCTCGACCTCCAATAAAATTGTCGGGATGTACGCGGCACCCGCCGGCAGCACGGTGCTTATAGACCGTAACTGCCACAAGTCGCTGACTCATCTGTTGATGATGAGCGATCTGGTCCCAATCTGGCTGAAGCCAACCCGCAACGCGCTGGGTATTCTGGGCGGTATTCCAAAACAGGAATTCACTCGCGCCAGCATCACGCAAAAAGTGGCGGCGACCGAACGTGCCAGCTGGCCGGTCCACGCGGTGATCACCAACTCGACCTATGACGGCCTGCTGTATAACACCCAGTACATCAAAGAGACGCTGGATGTGCCGTCGATTCACTTTGATTCCGCCTGGGTGCCCTATACCAACTTCCACCCGATTTACGCCGGTAAAAGCGGCATGAGTGGTGAACGTATTCCGGGCAAAGTGGTGTATGAAACCCAGTCAACCCACAAGCTGCTGGCGGCCTTTTCACAGGCATCGATGATTCACATTAAAGGCGACTATGACGAGCAGACCTTTAACGAAGCCTACATGATGCATACCACCACCTCACCGAATTACGCCATTGTCTCGTCGATTGAAACCGCGGCGGCGATGCTGCGCGGTAACCCGGGCAAGCGACTGATCAATCGTTCGGTGGAACGCGCCCTGCATTTCCGTCGCGAGATCCAGCGCCTGCGCGAAGAGTCTGATAGCTGGTTCTTTGATATCTGGCAGCCGGAACAGATCGATGAGGCGCAATGCTGGCCGATCCAGCCAGGCGACGAGGCGTGGCACGGCTTTACCCAGGCCGATCGCGATCATATGTATCTCGATCCGATCAAAGTCACCATTCTGACGCCGGGCATGAGCGAACTGGGTGAGATGGCTGACGAGGGGATCCCGGCCGCGCTGGTGGCCAGATTCCTGGATGAGCGTGGCATCGTGGTAGAGAAAACCGGTCCCTATAACCTGCTGTTCCTGTTCAGTATTGGCATCGACAAAACCAAAGCGATGAGCGTGCTGCGCGGGCTGACCGAGTTCAAACGCGCCTACGATCTTAATCTGCGGGTGAAAAACATGTTGCCGGATCTCTATGCTGAAGATCCCGACTTCTACCGCAACATGCGGATCCAGACGCTGGCGCAGGGCATTCATCAGTTGATCCGCCATCACGATCTGCCGCGGCTGATGCTGCAGGCGTTTGATGTGCTGCCGGAGATGAAGATGACGCCACATCAGGCGTTCCAGCAGCAGGTGAAAGGCAATATTGAAACTGTCGATATCAGTCAGCTGGTCGGACGGATCTCAGCCAACATGATTTTACCCTATCCGCCGGGCGTGCCGCTGGTGATGCCGGGAGAGATGATTACCGAAGAGAGCCGTGCGGTACTCGATTTCCTGCTGATGCTGTGCAGCATTGGTCGTAACTATCCGGGCTTTGAAACCGATATTCATGGCGCCACGCTGACCGAAGAAGGGGAATATCGCGTTCGGGTGTTGAAAAACGACGCTGGTTAAGAACTTTGTAGATTGTCAGCTACCGGGTGCCTGCGTAAGGTAGGCACTCGTCTGAACTTAAGGAATTGAAATGCTGCAGTTAACGGCTATCCACCACATTGCGATCATCGCGTCAGATTATCAGCGCAGCAAAGCGTTCTACTGTGACGTGCTCGGCTTCAGCCTGCTGGGCGAATACTACCGCGAAGCTCGCGACTCATGGAAAGGGGACCTGGCGCTTCAGGGTCAGTACACGATTGAACTGTTCTCTTTTCCTCAGCCACCGGCACGGGTCAGCCATCCTGAAGCCTGCGGCCTGCGTCATCTGGCGTTCACCGTGCCGGATGTTGAGGCAGCGGTCGCAACGCTGGCGCAGAAAGGCGTCGTGTGCGAGCCAATCCGCATTGATGAACTGACCGGCAAACAGTGTACTTTCTTTGCCGATCCAGATGGTTTGCCGCTGGAGCTTTATCAGGCGTAAAATAGCGCGCTCAGTGGGCCACATCCGGTGGCCCGATTGTCTGGATTGCGCCATGTCTTTGTCTGCTTTTAATTCACTGCTGCAACCGGATGCCGCGCTGGTGGTGGCATTCAGCGGCGGACTCGATTCAACCGTGCTGCTGCATCAGGCATGGCGATGGCAACAGCACTCTCCTCAATCCCGCCTGCGGGCACTGCACGTGCATCACGGACTGAGTCCGAACGCCGATCGCTGGGCAGCGCACTGCATGGCGCTCTGCCAGCAATGGCAGTTACCGTGTGAGGTGTTGCGGGTCAGGGTCGATGGGCGTGACAGCGGCATTGAAGCAGCCGCCCGCACCGCTCGCTATCAGGCGCTGAGCGCGGCGCTGCAGCCGGGCGAAATTTTACTGACGGCTCAGCATCTCGACGATCAATGTGAAACCTTGTTACTGGCGCTGAAGCGTGGCAGCGGCCCGGCCGGCTTAGCCGCGATGCCGCAATCCCGCTCGCTGGGCGCGCATCGTCTGTTACGGCCGTTGCTCAATCATTCCCGCCAGTCGCTGGAGCAGTATGCCCGGACGCATCAGCTGGTGTGGGTTGAGGATGAGAGCAATCAGGATTTGCGCTACGACCGCAACTTTCTGCGCCAGCGTCTGCTGCCTGAACTCAGTCAGCGCTGGCCCCATTTTGCCGAGGCGACGGCCCGTAGCGCGGCACTCTGCAGCGAGCAGGAGCAGTTGCTGGATGAGCTGCTGGCTGAACAGCTCAGTGCGCTGATCCAGCCTGACGGCAGCTTGCACTTTCCGCCCTTGCTGACGATGAGTGAGGCGCGCGCCAATGCGCTGCTGCGCCGCTGGATCGCGGGTCAGGGCGGGGTGATGCCGTCACGAGATGGCCTGAACCGCATCCGTAATGAGGTGATGGCGAGTCGCGAAGATGCCCAGCCGCGGTTGCAGTTTGGTCAGGCTGAACTGCGACGCTATCGCCAGCAACTCTACTGGCTGCCGCGGCTTAGCGCGTTACGCGATATCCAGCTGGCGTGGCCCGATCTTCACCAGCCGCTGCGGTTGCCTGACGATCTGGGCACGTTGCAGGCCAGCCAGTCTCAGCGCCCGTTACGTCTTCCCCGACAGGATGAGCAGATCAGCGTGCGGTTTCACGCCCACGGCCAGATTCATCTGGTGGGGCGCAGCGGCGGACGGGAAATGAAGAAGGTGTGGCAGGCGTTGCACATTCCGCCGTGGCAACGCGAACGGATTCCGTTAATTTTTTACAACCAGACGCTGGTCTGCGCGCCGGATCTCTTCATTACCCGTGAGGGCGCGGCCATCGACCAGCATGGCTGGCAGGCTGTCTGGCATTCAAAATAAAAACGCAGGAGAGCAATGATGAAAACGTGGATCGCGGCGTGTTTACTGGCCGCCGCGCTACCGGCCTGGGCGGCGGGTGATGCGCAGAGCGGGGCGCAGAAAGCAGCCAGCTGTATGGCCTGTCACGGTGCAGAAGGAAAGGCCTCGGTGCCGCTCTATCCTAACCTGGCCGGGCAACAGGCGGCCTATCTTGAGCATGCCCTGCAGGCGTACAAAAAAGGTGAACGCAGCGGGGGGCAGGCCGAGGTGATGAAAGCGTTTGTCGCGGGATTAAGTGATACAGATATGGCGGATTTAGCGGCGTACTACGGTTCGTTACAGCCCTGAAAGAGGAAAGGGCGGGGAAGTCCCGCCCGGAAAGCGTGGATTATTCTGCGCTGACAACTACCGTTCCCAGCTCCGGATGCGTGAAGCTGGCGATATGGTCGAGGCGTAACTCGCGGGTTTCACCGTCAAGATCGATGGCCAGATATTCCACATTTTTACGTGAAAAAATCTCGCTGGCCTTCGCTTTGAGCTGCTCGCCATTTTTCATTTCCAGCGACAGCATCCAGTTATTTTGGCAGGCGAGTTCCAGGTTGTCGTAATCATCGCAATTGATGGGTTGGTACGCTTCATTTATCAACATAGTCGCTCACCAATAAGTTAGCAGCGGCGTAGGCCGCCTGTTCCCTGACAGAAGAGTTTAGCGCAGTATTTGCGGCAATATCATTAAGCGCCTTCAATGCGCAGCCAATCGCATCGGGTATGTAACCTAAATCCCCGCTGCCGATTTCGGCATATTTTCGGCGAACTAACTCACAATAATTTTGCACGTGGCCCTCCTCAGCAGAGCGTCAATACTCTGGTTAACTGGCGACTATATCACAGCCATTTGCAGGAAATCAGCCCGCTTAAAGCAGGAACAGCACGCAAAACACTGCTAAAGTGACAGATTCCGCTGTCTGACGCGGAAAGAGTCAAAGCACAAAAGGTTAAGTTGATGAACAGGTTATCGGCAGTAAACACCCTAAGCGTACGGGAAGGTGGCAGATGATTATGCTGTCACGCAGTGTTGAAATCCCGGAGAGTGAAATTGAGCTGACCGCGATTCGGGCGCAGGGCAACGGGGGACAACATGTCAATAAAGCCAGCACGGCGATACATTTGCGGTTCGATATTGCCGCGTCCTCGTTGCCACCCTTTTATAAACAGCGACTGCTGGCCGCCAGTCACCATCTGATTACGCGCGAAGGGATTGTGGTGATTAAGTCGCAGGAGCACCGCAGTCAGGAGATGAACCGCGAAGCGGCGCTGCAGCGTCTGGTTAATCTGATTCGGGAACTGAGTACGGTAGAAAAGGCTCGTCGTGCCACGCGGCCGACCCGCGCCTCTAAAGAACGACGGCTGGAGGGGAAAGCCCGGCGTAGTACCACTAAGTCGATGCGCGGTAAGGTGCAATAAAAAACGCCCCGCAAGCGGGGCGTCTGAAACGATTACTTATTCAATGCTTTCAGCAGGAAGTCGACGATCTCATCCTGCTTGATCATCTGCTTCTCACCGGCACGGCGCGCTTTATATTCAATCTCCTGATTGTCGAGATTGCGATCGCCAATCACGATGGTGTGCGGCACGCCAATCAGTTCCATGTCAGCAAACATCACGCCCGGACGCTCTTTACGGTCATCCAGAATGACATCCACGCCTTTGGCACGCAGCGTCGCGTACAGCTCTTCCGCCAGCTCTTTCACCCGGAACGATTTCTGCATATTCATTGGCAGAATCGCCACTTCGAACGGTGCCAGCGCCGCAGGCCAGATAATGCCGCGTTCGTCATGATTCTGTTCAATTGCCGCCGCGACCACGCGCGTGATGCCGATGCCGTAGCAGCCCATGCTCATCACCTGGTTGCGGCCATCTTCACCCTGAACCGAGGCTTTCATCGCATCAGAGTATTTGGTGCCGAGTTGGAAGATGTGTCCCACTTCGATACCGCGTTTAATCTGCAAGGTGCCTTTGCCATCCGGGCTGAGATCGCCTTCAACCACGTTACGGATATCCGCTACGCTGGCCAGCGGCAGATCGCGCTCCCAGTTGATGCCAAAGTAGTGTTTACCGTCGACGTTTGCGCCAGCGCTGAAATCACTCATCTTCGCCACGGTACGATCGGCGATAATCGGCATCTTCAGGCCGACCGGACCGATAGAACCTGGACCGGCACCTACGGCAGCACGGATCTCTTCTTCGGTAGCGAACACCAGCGGCGCAGCCACGATGTCCGCTTTTTCCGCTTTGATCTCATTCAACTGATGATCGCCGCGCACCAGCAGGGCAACCAGCGCATGGCCGCTCTCTTCGGCACCTTTTACGATCAGCGTCTTCACCGTCTGCTCAATCGGCAGCTGGAATTGCTCTACCAGTTCGGCGATAGTTTTGGCATCTGGTGTATCAACGATGCGCATTTCCTGCGTCGGCTGAGCGCGTTCCCCGGCCGGGGCAACCGCTTCGGCCAGCTCGATATTTGCCGCATAATCCGATTCAGTAGAGAAGATCACATCATCTTCACCGCTCTGCGCCAGCACCTGGAACTCATGTGACGCGCTGCCGCCGATCGAGCCGGTATCCGCCTGCACCGCGCGGAAATCCAGCCCCATGCGAGTGAAGCTCTGGCTGTAAGCCCGGTACATTGCCTCGTATGTTTCCTGCAACGACTCCTGAGAAACGTGGAACGAGTAAGCATCTTTCATAATGAATTCACGTGAACGCATCACGCCAAAACGCGGGCGCACTTCATCACGGAATTTGGTCTGAATCTGATACAGATTTAGCGGCAGCTGCTTATAGGAGCTCAGCTCGTTACGGATCAGGTCAGTGACCACTTCTTCATGCGTCGGGCCAAGCACGAACGGACGATCATGGCGATCCGCAATACGTAACAGTTCCGGGCCATACTCTTCCCAGCGACCGCTCTCTTGCCATAAATCGGCAGGCTGCACGACCGGCATTGAAATCTCAATCGCGCCGGCGTTGTTCATCTCTTCACGCACGATGTTTTCGACTTTTTTCAGCACGCGCACCCCGGTCGGTAACCAGGTATACAAGCCAGAAGCCAGTTTGCGGATCATACCGGCGCGCAGCATCAGCTGATGGCTGATCACTTCAGCGTCGGAAGGCGTCTCTTTCTGAGTAGAGAGCAGATATTGAGTAGTACGCATTGATTACGATTCCAGTTGATCGGAAAGTCACAGACAGAATTTTGCTGGCGGTTAGTGTACCAGTGAGATCACCGGCTCAAAAGCGGGTTTTAACGCGGGTCGATGGCGATCACTTCCGTTCCGGCCGCGTCGATTCGCCAGCGCACATTAAAATCGATCAGCCAGGCGGCATATTCCCGCTGCTCCACTTCGCCTTTACGGTAAGCCGGACGGGGATCCTGCGCCAGGACTTCGCTGATAAAGCGCGCTAAATGCGGGTAGCGCGGCTGCAGCTGCTGCAATTGCTGTTGCGCCTGATCCGAGAAGCGGACCGGCATATCAGCGGCTGGTGCTGCCTGAGCAAAACCGGCCTCGGCGTGCGGTAAGGCTTCTGCAAACGGCAGGTAAGGTTTGATATCAACTACCGGCGTCCCGTCGACCAGATCCAGACTGCCGAGTTGCAGGATGACCTGCTGTTTATCGATATGGATGCCCTTAAGCTCAACCAGTGACATACCAATCGGATTAGGTCGGAAGGTTGAGCGGGTCGCGAAAACCCCGATGCGCGCATTGCCGCCGAGACGGGGCGGACGTACCGTTGGTCGCCAGCCACCCGCCATGGTCTGATGGAACACGAACAGCAGCCACAGATGGCTGAAAGCTTCCAGCCCGCGCACTGCTTCCGGCTGGTTATAAGGTGCCAGCAGGTGCAGCTCGCCGCCGCCATCCTGCACCAGGCCAGGCTGGCGCGGTACGGCAAACTTCTCTTTCCACGGCGAGCGGATTACCCCAATTTGCGCAAAGGCGAAGTCACTCATTGATTACTGACTTTCAGCGCCGAACCCTGGCACACCGCCTGGCGATAGCAGCCTGGCGTACCGGTTACGATTTCGCATTTATGCAGCAGTACCGCATTGGCTTTCATCTGAGAGGCGCGGATCTGCAGGCGTTTACGTGCTGTGGCGATGTTAGCGGGTGAGTTCTGATTACTGATCTGACAATCTTCAGCAGAGACTTCGCCGAGATCGCGGAACGGTTTGCTGACCAGATCGGCCGCATCGGTATAGAGCTTAACCGGCGCAGGACGTGGCGTAGGTTTACGGGTCGGTTCGCTGGATTGCTGCGGACGAGAAGGTGCGCTGCTTATTGGGTGATATTCGTGAACACACCCGGTCAGCATCAATGCTAACAAGCAGAGCGGTAAAAAACGCATGGCAACATCCTCAAGTTTCAAAAAGTGGCGTTATTGAAACAAGGACCAGAATAAATAACAAGTCGGGCAGGGCACCCAATAACAGAAAGGGCGGCATAGCGCCGCCCTGGAAGAGAGGAGTAACCGAATTACCAGCCTTTAACGGCGCCGCCGTTGAAGACTTTGTTTGCGGCTTCGTTGACTTCGTCAGACTGGTAAGCCTGTACGAACTTCTTCACGTTTTCCGCATCTTTATTGTCTTCACGTGCCACAATCAGGTTCACGTAAGGAGAATCTTTATCTTCGACAAAGATGCCATCTTTAGCCGGCGTCAGACCGATCTGGCTGGCGTAGGTGGTATTGATAACCGCCAGCGCAATCTGCTGATCGTCGAGTGAGCGCGGCAGCTGTGGCGCTTCCAGCTCAACAATTTTCAGATGTTTTGGGTTCTCGGTGATATCCAGTGAGGTCGGCAGCAGGCCCACGCCATCTTTCAGCTGGATCAGACCCACTTTCTGCAGCAGCAGCAGGGTACGGCCCAGGTTGGTCGGGTCGTTAGGAATCGCGACCTGAGCTCCGTCCTGCAACTCATCCAGTGACTTAATCTTTTTCGAGTAGCCCGCGATAGGGTAGACGAAGGAGTTACCGACTGATACCAGCTTGTAGCCACGATCTTTGATCTGCTGATCCAGATACGGCTTGTGCTGGAAAGCATTGGCGTCGATGTCGCCTTTGCTCAGCGCTTCGTTAGGCAGCACGTAATCGTTAAACGTCACCAGTTCAACGTCGAGGCCATATTTCTCTTTCGCGACTTTCTGCGCTGCTTCAGCTACCTGCTGCTCAGCACCGACAATCACGCCCACTTTAATATGGTTGGGATCTTTCTCTTTTTGATCGCATCCTGCCAGCGCAATTGCGCCAATCAGTGCACCCACAGCGGCAATTTTTTTAAATCTGAAAGACATATCCTTTCCTTAATAGTGATATTGCTGGCTTACTTATGGGACACCGCACGTACGATGCGGTCACCACAGAATTGAATGAGATACACCAAAACCACTAACAACACCAATACCGTATTCATCACCGTGGCGTTGTAGCCGATATAACCGTACTGATAACCGATCTGACCCAGACCGCCTGCTCCCACTGCGCCGCCCATTGCGGAGTAACCGACCAGCGTAATCAGGGTGATGGTCGCCGCGTTGACCAGGCCAGGCATCGCTTCAGGTAACAGAACCTTGCGGATAATCTGCATTGGCGTGGCGCCCATCGCGCGTGACGCTTCAATCAGTCCGGTGGGCAGTTCCAGCAGAGCATTTTCCACCATACGTGCAATAAAAGGTGCGGCGCCGACGGTTAACGGCACAATCGCGGCCTGTAAGCCAATCGACGTACCGACGATGACGCGGGTAAACGGAATCATCCAGACCAGCAGGATAATAAAAGGAATCGAACGGAAGATATTCACCAGCGCCGAGAGCACGCGGTAGAGCCCCTGATTCTGCAGAATCTGTCCCGGACGGGTGACATACAGCAACACGCCGACTGGCAGACCCAACACAAAGCCAAAGAAGCCCGAGACAAAGGTCATCATCAGCGTTTCCCATACGCCGCGCCCCAGCAACCACATCATCGCCTCAGACATAACCTAACACCTCTACTTTCACGTGATTCTCCTGCAGCCAGGCGATGGCCTGACGGGTATCGCTTTCTGTGCCGTGCATTTCGGCCAGCATAATGCCGAACTTCACACCGCCGGCATAATCCATCTGGGCACTGATAATGTTGTTATTGACGTTGTAACGGCGTGCCGCTTCCGACAACAGCGGTGCATCGACAGATTTGCCGGTGAACTCCAGACGCAGCAGCGGCACACTATCGTGGCTGGCGGCGGCGGATAGACGCTGCTGATAGTCATCCGGGATATCCAGATGCAGCGTCGACTGAATGAACTGCTGCGCCAGCGGCGTTTTCGGATGTGAGAAGACTTCACTGACGCTATCTTTCTCAATCAGTTCACCCTGACTGATGACGGCGACCTGGTCACAGATGCGTTTCACCACATCCATCTCATGGGTGATCAGCAGAATGGTCAGGCCGAGCCGGCGGTTAATGTCTTTCAGCAGCTCCAGAATCGAGCGGGTCGTGGCCGGATCGAGGGCGCTGGTGGCTTCATCACACAGCAGCACCTTAGGATTACTGGCCAGGGCACGGGCAATCGCGACGCGTTGCTTCTGGCCGCCGGAAAGGTTTGCGGGCCATGCATCATGCTTATCGGACAGGCCGACCAGCTCCAGCAGTTCAGCGACTCGCGCCTTAATCTGCTCGCGTGACAGGTTACCCAGCTCCAGCGGCAGCGAAACGTTGCCGGCGACGGTGCGGGAATTCATCAGGTTAAAGTGCTGAAAGATCATGCCGATCTGACGACGCGCCTGGGTCAGCTGGCGTTCGTTAAGCGCGGTCAGGTCAGCGCCATCCACCAGTACCCGGCCCGAAGTAGGGCGTTCAAGCAGGTTAACGCAACGAATCAATGTACTTTTGCCGGCACCGGAAGCCCCGATGACGCCATAAATTTGTCCGGCAGGCACGTGCAGACTGACGTCAGATAACGCCTGAATGGTACGGTTGCCTTGCTGAAACACCTTGGTGATATTTTCTAATTTAATCATTACGTTATTTATTATCGTGTTGCGTTGTCCGTGGTGTGGCAGGCGGTTAAGCCTGATATGCTGTCAAAGCTGGATGGATGGTAAGGCATCCAGACGTCTAAATCAATGGAAGTGATTCAATCTGGCATTCTCCCTTTTATAGCAATCATGCGATACTGATCGGCAATTTTTACAGCAGGAGTTTCTACGTGGCGAATAAAGTCCCAGCCATTTTTCTTGATCGCGATGGCACCCTTAACGTCGACCATGGCTATGTCCATGAAATTGATGATTTCCAGTTCATTGACGGCACTATTGAGGCGCTGCAGCAACTGAAGCAGATGGGTTTTGCGCTGGTGGTGGTGACCAATCAGTCTGGCATTGCGCGCGGCATGTTTACTGAAGATACCTTTATGCGCCTGACCGAGTGGATGGACTGGTCATTAGCCGATCGCGATGTGGATCTGGATGGCATCTATTTCTGTCCGCATCATCCTGAGGCGGCGGTCGAAGAGTTCCGCCAGGAGTGTGATTGCCGCAAACCGCAGCCGGGCATGCTGTTAACCGCCCAGCAGGAACTGCATATTGATATGGCCGCTTCTTATATGGTGGGTGACAAGCTGGAAGATATGCTGGCGGGTCAGGCTGCGGGTGTCGGTAAAAAAGTACTGGTGCGCAGCGGTAAGCCGGTCACCGCCGAAGGCGAAGCCGCAGCAGACTGGGTAATTGATAGCCTTGCCGCGCTGCCGGCACGCATCAAACAGGGCTAAAACGGCGCTTTTGTGCAAATTTCAGACGAACAGCAAAAAAGTTTGAATTTGCACTTGCGCTATCTGAAGCGTTCCCTATAATGCGCCTCCACTGACACGGAATACCGGCTTACGGAGAGACGGGTCAGCAGGCACAGGAGACTGCGCCGCCGGAGAAAAACTTCTGAAAAAGAAGTTGACTCTGAGGGAGGAAAGCGTAATATACGCCACCTCGCGACAGACGGTTAACCCGCTGCTCGCACTGCTCTTTAACAATTTATCAGACAATCTGTGTGGGCACTCGCAGGATTGATATCAGCGTCTCCGGACGTAAAAAATATCAAGTCTCACGAGTGAACACATAATGAAATTCATTATGACGTTTTACAGATGAGCACCGCTTAACTTGTTTAAGCAAATCAAACTTAAATTGAAGAGTTTGATCATGGCTCAGATTGAACGCTGGCGGCAGGCCTAACACATGCAAGTCGGACGGTAGCACAGGGGAGCTTGCTCTCCGGGTGACGAGTGGCGGACGGGTGAGTAATGTCTGGGGATCTGCCCGATAGAGGGGGATAACCACTGGAAACGGTGGCTAATACCGCATAACGTCG